>JAIRUC010000063.1 GCA_031254615.1 Treponema sp.
CGCAAAGTTGTTGTTTGCAATCTTATGCTAATAATTTGAAATGCCTAGTTTTTCTCTCTAAGTTCTTTTTTCTGTATTTTATCAAGATGCCTCACTTGATCTAAAATATACCCCTGAAAATGACCGTTGAGCCGCTTAAAAATGCCTATAAGTTCCTCCTGTTTTACATCGGGAGGCTCCGTATCAAACATTCCGCCTTTTCCGGTTAACAGCCATTCCTTGTTGACGTTGTATATCTTACTGATAGAGTCAAGAAGTGTATCTTTTATTTTCCTGTGCCCTGTTTCTATGCAGGCATAATAACTGGTACTTATAAAGATAGCTTTAGCAAAGACTTTCTGGGATACGTTCAAAGTATGCCTGACGGCCTTTAACCGTTCAATTACCGATACCGACATTGATTCTAAAATACTATAAAAAGCGGATAAAAACAAGATTTAGGTATTGACTCATTGCTTAGCAATTTATATAATTATTGCATTGCAATGTACTATTTTAAAGGGAATTTCATGACTGGGACAGAAATAAACAACCTTGAGTACATAAGCGGGGCATTTAAGGGGCTGTCTGCCGAAAAGCAAGATTCTGTCCTGGATACCGCACGGTCGCTGTTAAAAATTCAGGGCAATAATGACTACTCTGTTAACGGTGAAACTACTTCCCATAGCAAAAAAGAGGAAAGACCGCGTATTTCGCCGTACAGATAGAGAACGAAGGCAAAAAAGGCCCGTGGGGACCGTTGGTAAACGCTTTAATTCCTTAAAAACCGCCCGCATGGGCTGTTTATTAATGTCGGCGGGCATTGTACGCAAAAGTTTACATCTGTAGGAGGATGAAAATGAAAAAATTGATGGTTTTGTGTTTTTTGGTATTTTGTGCCGCATTTGTAAACGCACAGCAAAGCGTGGTGTTGGACGACGCAATTCTCGATTCAGTTGAGTTCTTCTCATCAAGATTACCGTCAGGATCAACTATCGCGGTAACGAATTTTGAAGCGGAAACAAAAGAGCTTTCCGATTTTATTATTCAGGAACTTTTGGTCGCTTTTGCCAATATTGGAAATATTAAGGTCGTGGAGCGAAGCCGTTTGGAAATGCTGCAATCCGAATTGAATTTTAATATGTCCGGTTCTGTGAGCGATAAAACCGTACAGGGAATTGGTCATATGATTGGCGCTCAAATTCTGTTTTCCGGCAATATTAGCCAATACCGTGATATGTACAGAATGAGAATACAGGCTATTGTTGTAGAAACGGCAGAGGTAATCGGAACCAGAACCTTAAATATTAAATATGATCCCACATTAACGGGATTATTGGGAAAGATTAATCCTGCCGACGCATGGAAATACCAATGGCTTTATGCTGGATTTAATATGGGCTATACTGCCATAATTAACCCCGCAGATGATTATTCTACTTATACAATTAAGATACCTCTTGGATTTTCCATATATGCAATTTTTCAACCATTTGATTTATTTGGAATAGCTTTGGATTTTACTGGAGATTTAATTGAAGGCCCAAATATTTCTATTGTTCCAACTTTAACAATACGCCCTTCTAAATTTGAAATCGACCTTTTTCTTGGGGCTGGTTTAAATATATTTTATGGGGAATTAGCGTTCACAGGAGGGGGCAGAGTAGGATATAACTTAGGGCCCGGTGTTTTATATGCTGAAATACGCCCTACGGGTATATACTTTTTGAGCGAGTTCTAGTAAATGCTAATATTGCATTAGGGTATCAAATTGGATTTATTCCTCGGAAAAAATAAATCTGATTTTATAAAGGGTTTTTATAAAACAGCTCTTGAGAGCTGAAAATTAATTTAGGAGGCTTTTTATGAAAAGCAAATTTTTGATTGTGGGCTTGATAGCCCTGATGTTGGTCGGCGGACTCGCGCTGGCAAGTTGCGGTACTAAGTGTCCAAGGGATGGTGACTGTTTTCAAAGTATACTAAGAAATGATGCCAACACCAATTGGGTTATAGACAAAAAAAGGTGTGGGTCTTCCAAATGCGGGTTCCAGAATTATGTGAAGAGAAAGACAACGGTACAATAATTTACTGCAACTGTAATTAGGGGCTAACGCAACGATGGACACGCCGAGTGACTGACACCCGAATTCCATAGCGTCCCCGCATAGAGTGGGACGCTAGATATAGCGTAGGGGCGCAAAGATGTCAAACAACAAATCCGTGTAACTCCGTGAACTCCGTGGTTTTTATTCTTAATTCTTCAATAACCTTCATTCCAAAAAAAAGCCCGGAAGCAACACCCCCGGGCTTTCGAACAACAATCTTCAATTAGAACGGACGATCAGCTAAATACTTATATTCTTTCCAAACCCTCTCCGTCTGCGCCTTCGCTTTCGCCAGCAGCGCGTCAGCCCTATTCGCATCCGTCGCCTTCAAACTCTTAAACCGGACTTCCTTGTACATAAAGTCCCCAAGGCTGGTAGTCGCCTCTTTGGAATCAAGCTGGAACGGATTCTTCCCCTGCTCCTTCAGCCTCGGATCGTAGCGGTACAAAGGCCACAGGCCGCAGCTCACCACCGCCTTCCCCTGATCCAACCCCTTGCTCATATCTATTCCGTGGTTGATGCAGTGTGAGTACGCGATGATCAGCGAGGGCCCGTCATACGACTCCGCTTCGCGGAACGCCTTTATCGTCCGCTCTTGGCCTGCGCCGCAACCTCGCGGGCGTGAACCGCCGTCGCTGGTCAGCCGGAAGCCCATGCCGAATTCGGCGGCGTCTTCAAAGAGGCTGTTAGACCACACCGGCCCCCGCCCCGCCGCGTTTTTGGAGTACGGCGTAGTGGGCAGGTTGCCCCCGTGGGAAGTATGTAGTTAGTAGTATTTAGTATTTAGAATTTAGAAAGGGGGCAACTTCTGCGCCCGTAAGGGCGGCTTTTGAATAAAATCAGCACACCCTAGCGCAAATATAAGCCACTGTATCCGTAAATGCGCTACGGCTTTAGCCGTAGCAGTGCGCGGGCTAGTTTCCATGCCGTTATCGGCACATCGGCGCATTACTTGTCGCCCCCCTTGCG
>JAIRUC010000250.1 GCA_031254615.1 Treponema sp.
CAATAACGGCCTCCGTCAAGGGGCCGCTAACCATGGCCGCTGGCCATGGAGCAACGGCCGCCGGCCTTTGGGATTTTGTTCGGGCGGAAATTTCCGCCCAGGCAGTTTACAAAGGTTCGGACGGCCACTGTCAGGCATTATAGGAAGTGACGTACACTTCCACAGAAGACGTACTCGGGAAGGCGCCTGACCACGTACCAATCCACACGGGTTGCAGTGGTCAGGCTTCTTTTTGTCTGCAAATAATGGCGCTGCTTAATTATCTAACAACCAATCAATTACATTTAACTGCTTTATACCGTTATGCGAAAGCGCTTCGAAGTCCATGGTAAGCAGTAATCTTTCGTTGAAATCCGATATTTTTGCCAATGGAGCAAGTTCTCTCTCAAGTTTTTTTTGTTCCCGCACAGTATAGGCAACTTGAATGTACTTTGTATATCCGTCTTTATCTCTTGCTACAAAATCCACTTCCAGGGTATCCGCTTTACCGATCCAGACATTATAATTACGGCGTTGCAGTTCCAAAAAAACAATGTTCTCCAATAAATGCCCCGCGTCTGCAGAAAACTCTTTGCCAAGCAAGGCATTTCGCATACCTAAATCTACCAGATAATATTTTTCCATCGTAGCCAGGTGTTGCCTTCCTTTAATATCATAACGGTTTATTTTGTAAAAAAGATAGGCTTCAACAAGCGTATCAATATATTTGGCTACAGTTTTATTGTCTATTTTTTTGTTGTTGGCTGTCAATGATTTGGCTATATTGCCGGCAGAAACAGCCGAGCCTATTGAGTCCATAAGAAAATGAACCACTTCGTTATATGAAATTTCATAATATATCGTATGCCGTTTTTGTATATCGTTTTCATAAATATTTTGAAAAACGGTTTTTAGATATTCGTAAGCAAAATTCTCACTGGAAGCGGCAAGTCCTACGGCTTCAGGAAAACCGCCTGTCCTCCTATATTCGGCAAAGGCTCGATCCGGAGCGGCTGTTTTTCCCGTATATTCTAAATATTCAGCAAACGAAAAAGGCAAAATATTGATTTCAAATGCCCTGCCGGTAAGCAGCGTCGCCAATTCACTCGATAAAAGATATGCGTTTGAGCCGGTTACATATAAGTCAATATGTGGATTAACAAACAATCCTTCCAGTAGTTTTTCAAATTGCGGAATATTCTGAATCTCATCAATAAAAACATAATTCATGATATTTTTTTTAAGCAGTTTCTGAATATAGTCATGGATTTGCTTCCAATCCTGCTCTGCAAGGAAACGAAATTTAGGCAAATCCATATTGATAGAAATTACCGGTGTCTTGGGGTTTTCTTTTTTCAGCAGCTTTTGAAACTGCAAAAGCAAGGTGGATTTTCCGCACCTTCTAACGCCTGTTACAACTTTAATCAAATTCCTGTCTTTTAGAACCAGCAGCTTGTTTAGCTCTTTTGTTCTTTTTATTTTTTTGGCTTTTAAGTTCATTTTACTAATTATACAGAATTCCTAAAACTTATGCAAATAGTGGACTTTTAGGAATTGTGGCGCCAGGTGTTTAATGATGTTTTTTCAGATTTTTCCTGCCGCAGACGCCCGTCTATAGGGCTTGCCCTGCGCTGTTATACCCTTTATTCTAAAAATAATGGCAGCAGATTCTAACAAGGCGCTGATTGTTCAAAGTGACAGAACCCTGCTTTTGGATGTCCACTGCGAAAATGCGGAAGCGGCGCGGCAGGCGATTATGCCGTTTGCGGAACTTGAAAAGTCGCCGGAACATATCCACACTTACCGCATCACTCCCCTTTCCCTGTGGAATGCCGCAAGCGCGGGATTAACGCCGCGGGATATTGTCAGCGCTCTTCGCGAACACTCCCGTTACGATATACCGGCGGGAATTACGGAAGGGTTTTCGCTTCTTATGTCCCGTTACGGGAAAATTCTCATGACGGAAGATACGGACGAATCCGGTATGCTTGCCCTGCACATAAAGGATGAGGCGATCCGTCTTGAAGTTGGGCAGATTAAAGCGCTTGAAAAATACATCGCAGAAAAAGAAGGTGGTTTTTCGCTTGAGCTGATTTACAGGGGAACGGTCAAGCGTGAGCTGATACGAGCCGGCTGGCCTGTTCAGGATGACGCGCCGCTGTCAAAGGGCGAGGATTTGCAGATAACGCTGAGGGAGCGCTGTCTTTCGGGAAGGCCGTTTGCGCCAAGGGATTATCAGGTAACGGCGGCGAATTCCGTTGTCGGGTCGGGAGGGCCTGGTTCCGGGTACGGGGTTGTTGTTCTGCCGTGCGGTTCGGGAAAGACAATCGTGGGAATGTTGATTATGTCGATGCTGAAAACCAACACGTTGATTTTAACAACCAATGTCGCGGCTGTTCATCAGTGGATAGAGGAATTACTGGACAAGACCGAACTGACTCGTGAGCAGATAGCGGAGTATACGGGTGACTGCAAAGCTGTCGCGCCTGTAACTGTCGCCACATATCAGATAATCGCGTGGAGGCCGGACAAGAAAGCGGACTTTCCACACTTTAAACTTTTTCGTGAAAGGCAGTGGGGGCTTGTCATTTACGATGAAGTCCATCTGCTTCCCGCTCCGGTATTTCGCGTAACAGCGGAATTGCAGGCGATTAGGCGGCTTGGGCTTACGGCGACTTTGATCCGCGA
>JAIRUC010000275.1 GCA_031254615.1 Treponema sp.
CGCCTTTTCATTTACCTTTGCGCCTTCGATATAATAAGATTCGGCAAGCCTGTTTGAAAATTCTCTGACAGCGTTCTTATTAATTATCATCCCTTTTGAAAATTCATCATGGCGGTTAATAATCAAATTTTCCTCAATTAGCGCATCCCTTGCGCTTCCAATACGCAGCCTGTCGGCGGGCACATAGGCAAGCCCCTGTTTACGCAGGTTTCGCATACCAAGAGCGGAAATATCTTTGCCATTATGAAAAATTTTTCCCTGCGCAGGATGCAGAAAGCCGCCAAGGACAGCCTCAATTACCCCAAGTCCGTTTCCGCCTACGCCTGCAAACCCAAGAATCTCCCCTTGCTTTGCCTGAAAAGAAACTTTGTCGAGTAACGGGCGCTTCTGCCTCCTTCGCTTTACGGTAACATTGTCAAAAACAATAACGGGTTCCCCGTCAGGCTTAATTTTATCCGGTATCTTTTCCTGATCGGCGGCGTCATATTCATCACCCATCATAAGGCGGGCAATTTCATATTCATTGATATCCGCCGCATCACGAACTCCGGCAAGCTCTCCTTTGCGCAATACCGCAACTCTGTCGCAAATTTGCTTTATTTCATGCAGCTTATGCGTTATCAGAATAAGAGAAATGCCCGTTTGTACAAGATTTTTTAATGTTTTGAATAACGAATGGGTTTCCTGTTCCGTAAGTATCGAAGTAGGTTCATCTAAAATAATTATCTGCGCATTACGCTGAAGAACACGGCAGATTTCAACCTGCTGCATCTCCCCCTGACTCAAATCTTTTACTTTTTGCCCGCTTTTAACCGCAAAATTATGCGCATTTATTATCTTTTCTGCATTGATTTGCGCTTTTTTTACATCAAAAAAAACTCCCAGCTTACGCGGCTCCGCTCCCATGGCGATATTTTCCGCGACGGTGAATTCCGGAAAGAGCATAAAATGCTGATGCACCATGCCGATTCCAAGTTTCTTTGCGGCTAACGGAGAGGATATCCGCTGTATTTTCCCGTTTATAAAAATATCTCCGTTATCGGGAGTTTCAAGTCCGTACAGGATTTTCATTAAGGTAGTTTTACCTGCTCCGTTTTCTCCGGCAATACACAGAATCTCACCCTTACGCAGGTCTAAACTAATATTGTTATTTGCTTTTTTTACGCTGCCGTCATAAGTTTTACTTATTCCGCGAAGTTCCACACAGAGAGGGGTGTTCATAATAGGAATTATACCCTAATGATTTATTTTTGACCACTTATCAAATTAGCAATGAGCAATTAGCAATGTTATTGTCTGAAAATGACGCAACAGTAACCATCTACGCTTACTAAGTAGGCTTTAAGAAGATTTACCAGAGTACACAGATCATCAACCGCCCACGTATATTCCCATAATTAAATTCTTAATTGCTCATTTCTCATTGCTAATTGCTCATTGTTCTGTAGAATTTTTCAAACCTTTCCCTAATATCGCCGGGCAGATTGTTCTGGTAGGACGGGTCTTCAAAAATGAATCTTAGATATCCTTCTTTTACTCCGACAGTTTGAGCGATGCCGTATTCAATTTTATCATTCAGCGCGTCTTGCAGTATTTCCATTACAAGTTTTTTCTGTTCCATCATTCCACAGCCCAGTACAAGGCCGTCTGCCAGTTTGTATTCGTTTGTGTTGTAGCTTACAATGTACTTGTTTTTTTCGGAAGCGGTTTTGATCATTCCCTGCGCCGCGCCGCCGGCAATTGCGGTAAATACGTCAACGCCGGAATCGATCATGGCGGAGCACAGTTCCGCGGCCTTGTTCGCGTCTGCCCATGAACCGATTATCCGCCTGTCCAATTCTATTTCACTGTCAACAAGTTTTGCGCCTTCCAGAAAACCGGGTACCATTTCATTGGTTAACAGCGGATATTCCTGCGCTGCGATAAAGCCAATGCGTTTTTGTTTGTTGGCATAAGGCATATCGCTTACCGTTACAAGTCCTGCCAAATATCCAAGAAAAAGGGATTGTTCGTACTGGTTGTAAAGGTATGTCCGTATCTGCGGGTTTCCCTCGTACCATGCGTCCGCTATGATAAATTTCTGGTTTGGAAACTTTTTCCCTACATTTTCGCATAACTCCGGCAAAGACGGATTGGAGCCCAAAACAATATCATACTGACCGCTCGAAACCATCTCGGCAAGCTGCTGTTCCCACTCTGCCTGATTAAAACCGGCTTCGTATATTTTTACACTTACCTTCGGGTTATTAGCCTCAAATTCCAGCGCGCCCTGTGCCATCAATTCATAAGGCGTACTTCCCGCTGTAACTCCGGTAATAAAAACCAGCACAGAAAGTTCCTTCTGTCCCTGCTCAGCATTTTTCTTCGTGCAGGAAAATACCAGCATCACCAGTAACAGTGTAATTAAAAATTTTTTCATTTTTTAGTTCTCTCCGTAGTTAGTATATTGTATTTAGTATATAGAGTTTTGATTACCAAGTATAGAGTACGGAGTATTACCATCACGATACGCTAACAAGCAACAATTCTATTTCACTGTTAACTATTCACTGTTAACTGTTAACTTCAAACCGCTAATTGCTCATTGCTAACTGCTCATTGCTCATTATTATCTCGCTAATCTTACAAATGCGTCATTATAACCGATACTTTTAAAACGTTGAAGTACGGCATAGCTTTCACCCTGATTCAAAGGACCCAAAAGGACGCGATACCACCTGTCGCCGTCTTTGTAAACAACCGGTTTGTAATTTTGATCTATACGCCTTATGCTGTTTTCGACAGATTCCGCTGTGTCATGGGCGGCTAACTGTACATAATAACTTCCGCGGGTCAACTCGTATATTCTGGGTATTGAAAAAACAGGTTCAATACGCGGATCACTTGCGGCTTCCGGTTCTTCAGCGCGTGTAATCCCGGGAATAATAAACGCGGGATCGATGCCGTAAATATTCATCGGCGGACGCTCATCTGTGGGTATCAGGTTATATTCAATTTTTTCTTCCGGAAAATATTCGACTACCTCTTCCGGTTCATCAAAATAATCATCTTCAAAATAATCGTCGATTACTTCGGGGGCTTTGGCTACTTCTTCCGGCTCTTCAAAATAATCATATTCGTAATATTCATTTTCCGGAAAATATTCCGCTATTTCCGCAGGATCATCTTCAGGTATATATTCGGCTATTTCGGAAACTGCCTCCGGTTCAGCCTCTGCAATTTCTTCCGGCAATTCAGTTTCGTCGATTACCTCTGGTTCAGCGACGGCAATTTCTTCATCTATTTTTTCCGGTGCGGCATATAGCGGAAGATCGACAATATCGCGCGCGCTTCCCGCTCCTCTCCATTCAGGTTCAAGGACATAGGCGGAACCGGTGTTAGTGGAAGCGGCAGGCGGCGGCGCAGAAGAAACGCGCTGTGGCGGATCAGCGGGCTTAAACGCCTCTTCGTTGTAACTTTCTTCGGTAATGATATTTCCGGAATCATAATCGGCAATGCCGGAAGCTAAACTTTCTGTAAAACGCACATAAGCGACAGGATCAGAGGGCTGTGTCATTCTGATCCTGCTGACAGAACCCGGGCGCATTCCGATTAATTCGGCGGCTTCGCGGGAAACAATCGCAAGAAGGCCGGGACTATCAAGGTTATTAGCGACAATTACACGCGTGCTTTTGTTTGTCTCGATATTTACAATATCAACGATCGTATTCTTTGGGAAAGAATTGGTCGCAATATAGCGGCCGTTTCCGGGAAGCTCACCTTCCGGAGCAGTTGCGGCAGCCCCCTCCCACGGAGACGCGCTCAAAAATAAACAAAGAGCCGTTATGATAAAAACAACTAAAAACTTTTTCATAAGATATCCCCTCTAAGTCTCGTTTATCCGGGGAACAAGCCCCTTTACAATATTTCTTAAATCGTCAACTTCTTCTTTTTCAGATTTGTAAGTTTTTCCCATTACTTTTCGTTCATGGATCAGTCTGCATGGTGTAACCCGAAACAGGACAAGTGAAATTTCACGGGGCGTCATGGAACCATCGGAAAAATCTAGCTGTGCTACGATTAAATAATCGGCGCCTCCCTGCCTTGCCTCGTCCATTTCATCCTGAACAAATCTTTCTATGCTCATTTTTGGTTTTGAGTCTATACGCAGCATCGGGGCGTTGCAGACAATATATCCGGCGTCAAAAAACACGTCAAAAAAAGCGTTTTCCCACTGCTGCGAATGTTGGTTTTTCAGCCCCTCCAAAGGCAGTCCCGATTCAATTACAAAAAACGAGACCATGTTCGCATGGACATTAAGGACGAAAAAAACACCTATAAAAAGAACAAATGTTATTTTTTTTGCCACATACACTCCTTTGGTTCAATTATCGGCGGGGGAGAGTTAACAGTTAATAGTTAACAGTGAACAGAGAAAAATGAGCAATTAGCAATGAGCAGTGAGCAATGAGAACTGTTAACTGTTAACTGTTCACTGCTCTCTGTTCTCTGTTCACTATCTTCCCATTGCTCATTTTTCATTGCTAATTGCTCATTTTTGGGCGTTTTTTGGCCTACCCCTACATTTGTAGGATACGAATTTTGACCTTTTTTTGCAAAACCCTACATTTGTAGGATATGCAAATTTAACTTCGGGAGGGATAATTACCACTAAACAGTAAGGACGCGCCCATTAATGGGCAGTGTACGAAAAATTATTGACAAAAGGGGGATATGTATGTTAGTCTTAAAAAGCGCCGTTTCCGTTCCGTTCCG
>JAIRUC010000282.1 GCA_031254615.1 Treponema sp.
GGCGGCATAGGAACGTATACCAGGCCAAGCGGTTCAAGCACTACGTGGACGAAACAGTAGTCATAAGGAACAGCAGGCGCGGAAGTGTCAGTCAATAAAATTCCATAGTGCCGTCAAGAGATTGGCGGCACTGTATATAGCGTAACAGGTAACAGATTTCCGCTCGCGAGGAGTACCCATTGCATGAGCCTGAAAAAATACAAAAGATACTCGAAGCCGTACACCGCACGATTCGCCGCCGCCGTTATGTGCTTTTTCTTATCCTCGCTTTTCTCGCCGGCTGTCTACTCACAGGAATTTTCTTCAATCGACCGAGAGCTGGCGCAATTGGAAAACTTGATAAACGATACTATAGCCAACAGCGAGCAGCAACAGAAACTATTAGCAGACTTACAGCAGAACTTAACAGAGAGCGGGAACTTAATCGAGAGTTACGAGCAAATAATGACCGAGCGCGAGACCTTACTGCAGGACTTACAAGCACGGCTGACCGAAATGTCAGAAATTTACAGGACGCAGTCAGCTTTATCAGCGAAATACGCGCAAAACTCAAAGTTCTGGAAAACTTTTACACTGATAGGGATACCAACGGCCGCGGTGATTAGCGGCGCTGTAATTTATTCCGTGATCAAGTAACAGATGACGCGGAGTATCAGTTACCACCTTAGCCCCCACGAGCGCTCTAGAAATGTATGCCCCGCCTCTTTGCGCATGTTGGTATAAATTTTTCAGGTATACATTTTTTTATAAAATATTTTCCTGAATAGTAAAGCAAAACGCATAGTACGACCCCATATATGTATAAATCTTTTTTTTAGGAGTTGAACTATGCAAACTAGTTTTCAAAATTCTGCTTCCTGCGGGCAGAAACCCTTCGTCTTTCGTGACGACAAACCAATTCCGGACATCCGCTACGATAATGTCTTCAAAGCGGTTTTTACCAGAGATAACGCAGAGTCTAAAGGCGCACTGTCCAGCCTCATTTCCGCTCTCATCGAAAAACCCGTTTCGGTGGAAACAATTCTGGCTAACGAACCGCCCGTTGACAACACCGGTCAGAGGAACATCCGTTTTGACATTTCCTGCAAAACACAAAGCGGGGAGTTGGTCAATATTGAAATGTCGTTTTACCCAAAAGCCGGCGAACTGGAACGGTTTGAATATTACGAAGCAAAATTGTTTAGCGGTCAGGACATCAAAGGAGCAGACAAATCCTACTCCGACCTGAAAAAAGCCTACCAAATCGCAATCCTCGCCAAAGAAATAATTTTCCCGGATGATGCTCTGACACGCTATTTTGAGTATTACGATCCTGTCAACAAAGTATCGCTGAACGGGAAAACTCGAATCATTATCATGGAGTTGGCAAAGGCCGCAAAAATAATTGAGAAATCAGCAGCCGAGATGAGCACAGCGGAAGCGTGGGCAGCGTTTTTCGAGTATTTGACAGATAGAAAGAAAAGTGAGAAAATTACAGAGATAGTAAACCATGAAGGGGGAATAGCGATGGCGGCAAATGCGTTGTATGATTTCAGCGAAAATGAAAAGGAATATTTCCGTCAAATGAGTGAATTAAAATACGAACTCGACCACCAAAGCGACATGGTCAATGCCGAGCGGCAAGGCATTCAGCAAGGTTTACAGAGAGGTATTCAACAAGGACGATTAGAAGCGGACTTAGAGTACGCCCGAAAAATGAAAGAGGACAATTTGCCTGTATCTCAGATCAGCAAATACACCGGGCTTTCCGCACAGCAAATTCAGGATATTTAGGTAAAAGTGGTCACGACTTGATAGTAGCTATAACTGTTGCACAAGTTCCACCATAAACTTCACAACCATCTCAAAATACTGCGGTGTCAGGCGCGAGGGAGTATCCTGCGCGTTGTTCAGACTGCGCCAGGTTTCCGGCAGATTGCGGCGTTCCGCCGGCGCGTTGATTTCGCCTGAGATAATGATGTTTCCGAAATCCGGGCGGCTTCGCAGGAGCGACTCATATTGACCGGCTTCATTAACCGGGAGCATGGTAACGGTTTGGGCGGCTAGTCCTGCCCGCAAAAAGCCGACATCATCGGAGAATGGGGTAGGGGCGAGAAGGACTCTGTCCAGCCGCAGGCGTTGGGCGGTTTCAAGAGCGTAATCGCGCAGGGATGCGATGTTTTTGCTTACCTTGCGAAGATTTGGGCGGACGCTGTCTGTGCCGCCTCCGGTTTTCACAATAAGGTCGGTCGTAGTAGAAAAAATAAAAGCGCCGCCACAGCCGCAGGCGTCAAAATTGTAGATTTTCGCTTTTTCAAGACCCCATGATTTTAATTTTTTCCCCATCGAGAAGGAGCCAAGCTTTTCAAGGCTTTCGCCCGCCGCCAGTTCTTCTTTGTCGGTGAAGACTATTATCCACTTGTCTATGCCGCGCTTTGCCAGAATCGCCGCCGTATTCAGCAGATGAAAAACGGCGATGCTGTTGTCATTCGCGCCCGGGCTTCCCGGAACACGGTCGTAGTGCGCGGAAAGCAAATATGGGCTTAACTTGTTAAAAGGAAAAACGCCGCCTGCCGAGCGCAGCGATTTTTGTCCCGGCGGAAAAATAAAAATGTGGCGGTTTCCTTCTATGTCGATAGCCGCCGAATCCAGTTTGAGCGTGTTTATGCACTCCAAAAGTATCGCGTAACGGTCTGCGTCAGGAGCTATAAAATCAAAATAACGGTCGTATGGGCTGTGTTTTGCCCATTCGCACCTTTCTGCGCCTTCCCTTGCCCCTGTCACGCGGTTATCTTTTCCGCTTTAAAAGAGTATGAAGGAGAGACAAGCTCTTCCTGAGTGTCTATGGTTTTCAACTCTATTAACGCACCGCCTGTATCCGCCGCTTTAAGACTTTTTTCCAGAATGCTAAAAACAGAGGCGGTACACAGCTCCAAAGTTTTTTTAAGGTCTTTGGTTTCAAGATACCGTGATAAAAAGACCGCCATTGTCATATCCCCGGTACCCGCGACGCCCTTGCCAAGCGGTAATTCCGGAGTCGTAATTTTATAGACTACTTTTTTATCCGAGGCAAGCATGGAAATCTCCCCGTCTTTTTCCTTGTAGCTTGTTACAAGTACGATAGAAGGCCCCATTTCGTGCAGGATGTTTATCGCTTTTAGCGTATCGTCAATATTTTTCGTAGTTAATCCGGTTATGGCGTCTAACTCAAACTGATTCGGCGTTACTATATCCGCAAGCGGTATCAGCTCTTTTTTGAAAATATCCGGAATATCCGGCTTAACGTAGAAGCCGCGGCCTACATCTCCCATCACAGGATCGCAGGCGTAAATTGCGTTAGGTGATTTGCCTCGCACCTTTTTAACCGCATCGACAATCGCCATAGCGACCGAAGCGTCTCCCAGATAGCCGGAAAGAACCGCTTCACATCTGCCAAGTACGTTCCGCTCTTCAAGACCTGTAACCAGTTCCGCCGCAAGCTCCGCTCCCAGAACTTTGCCCCTCCACGCGCCGTAACCTGTATGGTTGGAAAATTCGACTGTGTTAATCGCCCACACTTCTCTGCCAAGACGCTGCAACGGAAAAACCGCCGCGGTGTTACCCGCGTACCCGTAGACCACATGAGACTGAATTGATAAAACTGCCATCACACTCCTCCTTTGTTTGAGCGAAAAATTTTTTCGGCAAACAGGGCAATGTATCTTAAGACGCTGCCTTTTTGACCGTATTTTTTTGAGAAATCTCCGGCGGCTTTTGCCAGAGGATAAGTGCCGTATTTTTTTTTCAAAAAATCCCAGTGCTTGATGATCCACACATAAAGATCGGCTTCCGTTCTTCCCGCGAAATTTACAAGCAGCCACTGTTCCCTGATTATTGCTATTACCGGGCTGTACACATTATTATACCATGAAATAAGAGCGTCGTTAAAGGGGATCTCCTCCTCAAGATTTTGATTTAAATAGTATTTGTGGACAAGTATGTGGTTGTATATAACATCATAACGTCCGGGAGAGCTGAAATTTAAATCCATATAATTTGTCAGCTCCCCGAATTTTGTTTTCTCGTAAAAGATTTTTTTTTCGTAAAGGATCAGCGCCTCCCGCAGTTCATCGGTGGTCATCGAAGGCTTTATATTGACCTCGGTCGCAAGGCTTGTTACAACGGCGTCAATAAATTCAACGCCCTGCATTTTTGCTACCGACACGCGGTGATTTCCGTCGCGGACAAAATAAACTCCTCCGATTTCGTATAACTGAATGGGCGGCAGAATTATATCCTTGATATGCGCTTCGTCCACTCTTTGCCAGCGGTGGCGCAGGTGCTCGCGTTTGGGGAGAAAGAATTTGTTAAAGTCGTGATAACGCCCCTCGCTGCCGACAATCATTTTTATCGGCACAACCTGGGTTCCCCTGTAAACTTCGTTCGTTGGTTTCAGAATATCCTTAACATCGTTAAATGAAAGCAGTTTGTTCCGGTCTGTGTTTAAAAAATGCTGAATCTGCGAAAGAATCGCCTTGCCCCGCGCGCGCGAAAAGTCTTCCGAAGCCTGTATAGTTATACTGTCAATTGCCATTAAAATCTCCTGAATCAATTACATAATGACCATAAGCGTTAATTACGGTTGTGTTTTCCCACTTTGTACAGCGCACGTCCGATAAATCGTACAGATGAATATGGCCGTGAACCAAAAATTTCGGTTTATACGTCTTCATAAACCAAAGATATGTTTTAAATCCCCAATGACATTTATCGTTCTTGTCATGTATGCCCTTAGGAGGGGCGTGTGTAAGAAGAATATCCAAAAAACGGCCGTGCACAAGTCGATTCCACAAAAGTTTTGGAATAAGTTTTGCCGCCTCAAAAAACATTTGAAAATCCGTAAACTGATTCCTGCCGTTGTTGTAACGCATTGAGCCGCCGAGACCTGCGACAATCAATTTCCCCTCGGTTATTACTTTTGACCCCGCGTGAATCGCACCGCAACAGTGAAATTCCCTGTTCTCTTCGATCATTGGAGAATCCCACATTTTCCTGAAGTACCTCAATTCTTCGGTATGATGATTTCCGAAAACAAAAAGCAAAGGTTTGTTAAGGCTGGAAACGATAAAATCGAGGTAGTCCATCGGAAGGTCTCCGGCGCAAAGAATCATGTCTATATCGGAAAATCGCTCTTTTATCGAAGGAGAGTAGACTAAAGGGTCAATTTGGTCGGAAATACAGAGGATTTTCACCTTTTTTGCCCCTGATGGACAAAAAAATATTTGCCGATATAATAAGTAATCATTATTGCCTCATATAATAGTATAATTTTGATTTATAAGGAAGGTAGAAAGTTGAAAAAAATCATACTTGCCGGTTTTTGGCTTTTGACAGCGTTTTTTTGCCACGCTCAAACCAACCTTTCCAGAGGAGAGGCGCTTCTGATGCAGAACAAGCCCGCTGAGGCGGTTGTCTTTCTGGAAAACGCTGTGTCGGATGACACTTCAAATACCACAGCCTACCTTTATCTTGGCATTGTTTACGAACAGCTTAACAGACCGAATGAGGCTGTCGCTGTGTACAGGCGGGCGCTTCCGATAGCGGGAAACCTGTCCGCCAATGTCGCCAATAATCTTGGGAATGTTTATTTTCAGATGGGAAATAATGAAATGGCACAGCAGTATTATTCGCAGGCAATTGATTATAACTCCGTGTTTTCCAAAGCGTATCTTGGCAGGGCGAATACGCAGATAAAAGCCGGAAACCTGCGGAATGCCGTTTCCGATTATGAACAGTATTTGACGCTTGAACCGCGTTCAAATCAGAGGCCGAAAATTGAACAGCTTATATCGTTGATTAGAAGCGAATTTGCGGCGGAGGAGAGAAGAAAGATTTTTGCCGAAGAAGAAGCGCGAATGGCCGTGGAAGAAAGGCAGAGACTTTTGGATTCTGTTTCCGCCTCGCTCCATTCTGCGGCGGATTTGAGCAAGAGTTTATCTTCCGGTGCGGAGAGTGTAGAACAATACGAAGGTGAGTTTGAATTAGACTGATATTTTTACGGAGGGGAAAGAATGACAAGGAAACAAAAAATAATTTTAATTTCTGCGGGGGCAGCGCTTCTTGCGCTTATTGTGCTGGGGATAATTTTTTTTGTTAGAGGAAAGAAAGACGCAGCAGGCAGTGGAGGGAGCGCGGTAAGCTCGCAGGCGGATGACAGAAGACAGAATGTTTTAAAACTTATCAATAGTTATTTAGAGCAGGGTGAGTATGATCGCGCGCTTAATCTTATCGACGGACTTTTAATTGAAAATTCCGATGACGGTGAAGCAAAAAATCTTCAGCGGCAAGTTTTTGAGACGGATCGCCATAGGGGCTCTGACACGCTGACAGAAGCGCAGCGCCAACTGCTTGAAGAACAGCGCCGTCTGAATGAAAATTTTGCCGCGAATAGTCAAAGGGCGCTTTCCAATCTGGCATCGGCCGGAGCGAATTCCGCCGCACAAAGCAGGGCTGTCTCCGAAGCGGACGCTGCCGCGGAACGCAGGGCTGCCGCCGAAGCGAGCGCCGCCGCTGAGCGTAAAGCCGCCGCCGATGCGGAGGCCGCGCGCAAAAAGGCGGAGGAAGAAGAGCTTGCAAAACTTTCGCGCCAACTGCAGGAACAGATGCGCAAGGTGAATGAGCTTGTTGCAGACGCAAAGGCAAAACTTAACTCCGGCGATCTTGCCGGCGCCGACCGCCTGTTTTCCGACGCCAGAAAAGCAATGCCGGAAAATCAGCCTCGTTTTGAATCGCAAAAACTTGCCGACATGGCGGACGCTTATTACGAGTACAATTTTAACAATCAGAATACAGCTAACGGAAGGGAATCCGCGCGAAGGGCGGAAAATCTGGCAAATGAAGCCGTTACAAAGGACAGCACACAGGCGCTTCCTCATTATACTCTGGGAAAACTTGCGCGTGACAATAATAAAAACGATAATGCTGTAACCGAATTCCGGGAGGCCTCCCGTCTTGATACCAATAATTACCTGTACGCGCATGAACTGGGACGTTCCCTTTTTCTCGCAAGGCGTTATCAGGAAGCGCGGGACGCTTTTCAAACCGCGGTTAAAATAAATCCCAATTTTGAGCCTTCATGGTACAACCTTGGAGGAACATTGCGCGTGTTGAACCGCAATGACGAAGCTCTTTCCGCATACAGGCAGGCTGTTGCCGTAAAAGCCGATTATTATCCGGCTCACCGGGAGATAGGCAGAATACTTGTCGCAAAAGGGGATACAAAGGGCGCTATTGACGCTTTTAATAAAACGCTGCAGTACAGCCCCAACGATTACAGTACGTTATGTGAAATCGGTGCCGCTCACAGTCAGGCGGGTAATTTTTCTCAGGCGGAATCCTTTTTTGCAAGGGCTTTGCAGGCTAAGCCTGACGATGCCCAGACCAACTACAACATGGCGGTAGTAAAACTTGAACTTAACAAGAACACCGAAGCGATTAGTTTCGCTAAAACCGCCGTTGACCTAAGCCCAACAAACGCGGTTTATGTTTATACGCTGGGTCTTGCTTGTGAGGCGGCGGGCGCTCTGGATTCTGCAATCAGCGCGTATCAGCTTGCATCTTCCCTTGATCCAAAATACCTTCGCCCAAGAATCAACCTTGGCGGCCTTTTTCTTGCAAACGGAAATTACAACGAAGCCATCCGTTATCTGAATGAGGCGTATAAGGTGGAGCCGGCAAATTACGAGGTTAACAACAACCTGGGCGCCGTATATGTTAAGCAGGAAAACTGGACATACAGTATTCTTCATTACGAGCGCGCATTGAGCGCAAAGCAGAATGAGCCTACTGTGCTTTTTAATCTTGCGCGCGCTTATGCGGGAGCAAGCGAACTTGAAAAAGCGGCTAACTCGTACCAGTCTCTTCTGCATATAGTACCGGACAACTGGGATGCCATGTTTGAACTTGGAATGGCCTGTGTAACTTTGGGAAAGAGCGGCGATGCAAAACGGTATTTGAACGATCTTATAAGCCGCAACCCCGGTTATTCGGGAAGAGCGGAAGCGGAAAGGATTTTAAAGACACTATGAACGCAATAATTACAGTTGTAGGCAGTGATAAAGTCGGAATAATCGCGAAAGTTTCAGCTTTTTTGGCGGAACGCGGAATCAATATCGAAGATATTTCGCAGACAGTTTTAAGCGGAAACTTTGTAATGATGATGATGGTCAGTTTGGATTCGGGGTCTAACACACTGGAAGAATTAAAGAAAGAACTCAGCGCGCTTGGAGATACGTTAAATGTAAGTATCAGCCTGATGCACGAAAAAGTCTTTTCCGCCATGCACAGAATATAGGATTTTATAATGTTATTTACGCCTTTTGAAATAAAAGAAACAGTTGATATGTTTCTTCGGTATAAACTGGATATCAGGGCAATAACGCTGGGCGTCTCACTTTTGGATTGTATCTGCCAGACGGGAGAAGCGACGCGCAAAAAAATCCGCGAAAAACTGCTTCGTGTCGCTGGCCCGCTTGTAAAAACCGGATGCGATATAGAAACCGAATACGGAATACCAATCATAAACAAGCGGATTTCCGTAACGCCGGTAGCTCTTGTCGCCGCTTCCTGCGAGGAAGAAAATTTTACGCCGTTTGCAAAGACTTTGGATTCTGTCGCGAAAGAACTCGGCGTTGATTTTATCGGCGGATTTTCCGCGCTTGTTCAAAAGGGTTTTTCCACAGGCGATACAAGGCTGATTAACTCACTGCCGGACGCGCTTTCGCAGACCGAACGTGTGTGCGCTTCCGTCAATGCCGCCGCGAGCAAGAGCGGGATTAACATGGACGCGGTAAGACTGATGGGAGAGATAATCAAAAAAACCGCCGAAGCTACGGCGGACAGGGACGGTCTTGGCTGTGCGAAGCTGGTAGTTTTTTGCAACGCGCCGGAAGACAATCCGTTTATGGCAGGCGCTTTTCACGGGCCGGGTGAGGCCGAAAGCGTTCTTAATGTTGGAGTTTCCGGGCCCGGCGTAATCAAGGCGGCGCTTGAAAATTGCAAAGAGATGAATTTTGATGAGTTAGCTGACACTATTAAAAAAACGGCGTTCAAAATTACGCGCATGGGCCAGCTTGTAGGCATGGAAGCGGCAAAACGAATCGGAGTGCCGTTTGGCATTTTGGATCTCTCCCTTGCGCCGACTCCGGCGGTAGGGGATTCTGTCGCACGTATTCTTGAGGAGATGGGGCTTGAAGCCGCCGGAACTCACGGGACGACGGCGGCGCTTGCGATGTTAACCGACATGGTAAAAAAAGGCGGTATTATGGCCTCGACACATGTAGGCGGCTTTTCCGGGGCTTTTATTCCCGTCTCCGAAGACGAAGGAATGGTAGCGTCGGTAAAAAGCGGTTCTATCTCCATTGATAAACTGGAGGCGATGACCTGCGTCTGCTCTGTAGGGCTCGACATGATTCCTCTGCCGGGAGACACATCGGCCGCGACCATTGCCGCTATTATCGCCGACGAAATGGCTATCGGTATGGTGAACAACAAAACAACCGCTGTGCGCGTAATTCCTGTCCCCGGCAAAAAAGCCGGACAGTGGGCACAGTTCGGCGGCCTTTTGGGCGGCTCTCCCATAATGGCGGTTAACAGCGCCAAGAGCGACGTCTTCATCAGCAGAGGCGGACGGATTCCCGCGCCTGTGCATAGTTTCAGAAATTGATTGAATAAACAATATTCCTCTTTACACCTCTGCGTTTTTAACTGAAAAAAAACCTAAGAAACACATTTCATAAGTTAAAAAACATTGTTATACTGGTTCCATGACATTTCAATATTCATTTCAAAACCCTGATCTTCCTTTGAAAGAGCGGATTAGGGACATCATTTCACGGCTTACTATTGAAGAAAAAGCCGGTTTTATTCCGTCGCGCAATCAGGCGGTAGAGCGGCTTGGCATAGCGGCATGGGCTATCGGGGCAGAAGGCGCCCACGGTTTTGTAGACAGGGAGGGACACAATACTACTTTTCCCCAAACCATAGGTTTAGCGGCCGGGTGGGATAGGGCGCTTCTGCAAAAAATCGGCGAGATAGCTGCCATCGAAGCCCGCGTCTATTATAAGACACATGATCGCAAGGGAGGGCTTGCCATCTGGTCGCCTACGATTGACTTGGAACGGGACCCGCGCTGGGGACGCACCGAGGAAGGATACGGTGAAGACCCTTTTTTAACTTCCGAACTCTCATCTTCTTACATCATGGGAGCGCAGGGGGACGATCCCTTTTACCTTAGAGTAAGCTGCGGGCCAAAACATTTTTTTGCGAATAACAACGAAAGGCTTCGTGCGTCTTGTTCCTGCTCAATTCCTCCCCGCTTGATGCATGAATACTACCTTGCGCCGTTCCGTAACGCGATACAAAAAGCAAAGGCTGTTTCGCTGATGACTTCATACAACGAAATCAACGGAATTCCCATGATGCTCCATCCAATGTTAAATGATATTGTAAAAAATCAATGGGGACTGGAAGGCCATATTGTTACCGACGGAGGCGACTTTCTCCAAACCGTCAACTCTCATCACTATTTTGACACTCACGCCGAAACTTTGGCGGCGGCGATAAAAAACGGCGCGGACATTATGACCGATGATCCCGATTCGGTAATTCCCGCTGTCATGGACGCGCTAAAAAGGAAACTTCTGGACGAAGCGGAGTTGGATAAACATCTGGAGAGAATTTTCGCTATCCGTTTCCGGCTGGGGCTGTTTGATCCGCCGGGCCGTTGTCCTTATGACATTATCGGTGAAGCTGATTTGATGAAAGACGAATACCGCGATGTGTCGCGCGAAGCGGTAAGAAAATCGGCTGTACTATTGAAGAATGAAGGGGATTTTCTCCCCATGCGTCCGGACGCTGTTAAAGGCTCAATTGCGGTGATAGGCCCCCTTGCCGATCAACTGCATTTGGACTGGTACTCCGGTCATCCAACTTATATGAGTACGCCTCTGGACGGCCTGCGTGAGCTGTACGGCAATGAGCGTGTTGTTTATACCGATTGCCGCGATATTGTGTCTTTTACAACAGAGGACGGAAGGCCGCTGGTACTGACTGACACCGGAGATTCTGCCGGAAAGGTTCTTGCCGCCGGCGCATTAGGTGAAAAGCCTGCCAGTTTTTACATGGAAGACTGGGGTTGGGGCGTATGGACGTTAGCTGATGTTGAAAGCGGTCTTCTTTTGGAAACTCCCTACTACAGGCCGCAGCCCGGAACCGAAGCGGACAGGAGTCTGCTGGTTATTAAAGCGAGCGCGAAAAACTCACTTATTTGGTTTAACAAAACACTTATCAATATCATTCCGCAGGAAGACGGCCTTTGCCGCCTGCGGATTTACGACAACCGCCGTATTACATATCCGCAAGGCAAAGGCTTGCTTGAACTGCGGGACGATACATTTGACGGAGCAGGTGAATTGTTCAGGATGAAAGTTGAAAGGGACGGTCTTGCCGCCGCCCAAAAAGCCGCCACAGAGGCACAGCAGGTTGTTTTTATCGGCGGCAACGACCCCATGATCAACGGGAGGGAGGATGTTGACCGTCCCGGTTTGAATCTGCCGCCCCGTCAGGAAAAGCTGATCAACCTCGTTTCCGATATAAACGCCGGAACCTTACTGGTATTGATTTCCGGCTACCCATATACTTTAAAGGACATTGCCGCAAAAGTTCCCGCGATCCTCTGGATGGCGCACGGCATACAGGAAACAGGCCTTGGTCTTGCTGATGTTTTAGGCGGCGCTTATTCCCCTGCCGGCAGGCTTCCCCTAACATGGTACGAAGATGAAAAGCAGCTTCCTTCCATTATGGAATACGATATTGTGTCTAACGCTGCCACCTACCAGTATTTCCCGGGTAAGGTTTTGTTTCCTTTCGGTCATGGCCTCAGTTACAGCAGTTTTGCATACTCAGAATTGGCAATTGACAAAAGCGCGGCGGGAGAAAACGATACCGTTAATGTTTCCTTCAAACTAAAAAACACCGGCTCTGTTTTGGCGGAAGAAGTCCCACAGATGTACGTTACTGTTTCCGGTTCTGTGTACCGCCGTCCGCTGAAAAGCCTGAAAGGTTTTACCCGCCTTTTCCTTAAACCCGGCGAGGAACAAACAATCCGTTTTAGCCTTCCGGTGCAGGAGTTGTCGATCTGGGACAGCCACCATAACCAATTCCGCGTGGAAGCAGGTCATTGCACAGTATTGATCGGTGCATCTTCTGCGGACATAAGACTTTCGGGCGGCTTTGAAGTTTGCGGTGAAAAGCTCCTGCCGCGGAAAATTTCGGGCCCCATCTATGCGCAGGTCTTTGACGATTATTCAAATTGTTTCCTTCACGAGAAGCGGGGCAGCGCAGTTTCTGCTGTGTTCAACAAAAGCGACAGTTCGTCGTCTTTGGGTGGCGGCTGGATACGGTTTGCTTCTTTGGACTTTGCCGACGGATTTAAAAATTGTTCCGCCATCGTGCAGGGCGGGATGGACAGCCGCATTGAACTTCGCCTTGATGCGCCGGACGGCGCGCTGGTGGGAACATTTAACGTTCCAAATACCGGAGATATTTCCTTTTACGCGCAGGTAGATACGTTAAGTCCGCGCCGCCGCTCAGTTTGGGCGTTTGCACAAACGGTTACGGAAAAAATATGCGGTGTTCACGATCTGTATTTTGTGTTTTACGGCAAAACAGGCCTGTGGCGTTTTGAATGGAGTAAGTGATTATGTATAAAACAAGTAACCCCAACGCCTCGGAGCAAGCGCGTAACGTGCTGAATTATCTGGCAGACCTGCGCGGCCGCGGCATCGTGTTAGGCCAACATACGCAAACTTGCGCGCAGGAGGAACTTGCCTACATCCGTGAGGTGACAGGGAAAGAGCCCGGTCTGTGCGGGTTTGAACTTTTAGCGTATTCTCCAAATATAAATTACAGTGAAAGCACCAAAGAATGTTTAACAGAAGTTGAAGAAAATAAAAACACGCTGGAAAAAGCATGGGAGTGGGCAGAGCGCAAAGGACTTGTCACTTTTACATGGCACTGGTTTTCGCCGCTGTACGGCACGGATAAGTCGTTTTACCAGAAGAACACAGTTTTTGACGCGCGTCTGGCTTTGCAGGAAGGCTCTCCCGAACGCCAGGCATTTTTAAACGACATGGACGCGATGGCAGAATTGCTCAAACCATTTTGCGAGAAGCGCGTGCCGATCCTTTGGCGCCCGTTTCACGAATCCGAGGGGCAGTGGTTCTGGTGGAGCGGACAGGGGCCGCAGACGGCGCGGGGACTGTGGCAGGATATGTACAACCGGTTTACAAAAGTACACGGCTTGGACAATTTAATCTGGGTGTGGAATTCGCCGCTGGCACAAGGTTATGTAGGCGACGAATACTGCGACGTAATTTCGCGTGACATGTACCTGCCTGAGTTTACCTACAGCGATTACCGCGAATACTATGACGAGCTTGTGCAGATAACCGCCGCCAAAAAAATTACGGCGCTGGGTGAAACAGGCCCGCTTCCAAGCCTTGCCCAGCTTGCGCGGACGCAAATTCCGTGGACATGGTTTATGACATGGAGTAAAGGTATCTGCCGGGAAAGGACCAGCCGCGAAGAACTATATGCGGCATACAACAGCGCGTATGGCATAACACTGGACAAACTGCCGGCATTGTATTAGAGGAAGTTGTTAGTTGGTAGTAGTTAGTGGATAGTATTGTTGTTTGAAAACTTTGTGGTGTAATAACAAGTCAATCTTACAAACAGCGCTACTCGCTATTCACTAATAACTAACTACTATATACTTCTTTAAAAAGGAGAGAACAATGAAATTTACCAACGGTTATTGGCTTATCAAAGACGGGATACAGGCGCATTTTGCCGCAAGCGCGATTGAAGCGGAACAGCAGGGGAGTGAACTTGTGGTATACGCGCCGGAAAGGCAGATACGCCACAGAACTGATACCCTCAATATGCCGCTCCTTACAGTGTGTTATTCAAGCCCAATGAAAAACGTAATCCGGGTGCGGGTTTCCCATTTTGAGGGAAGAGCAGATAACGGGCCGCATTTTCCGCTGGAAAAAGATTCAAAGTTTAAGCCTTCTGTGCGCATAACGGAGAAAGAGGCTGTTCTGGAAAGCGGGGAACTTTCGGTATGTGTCGAGCAGGGGCAGGGCTGGAACAATACTTTTTCCGCCGGCGGAAAAATGCTTACCAAAAATCAAAATAAATCAACAGGATACATGGTAGACGGCGAAAAGGGGCCTTTGGTAAAAGATGAGCTTTCACTTTCTGTGGGGGAACTTGTGTACGGAATGGGCGAGCGTTTCGGGCCGCTGGTGAAAAACGGGCAGAGCATAGACATTTGGAACGCGGACGGAGGAACTGCCAGCGAACAGGCGTACAAAAACATTCCCTTTTACATGACAAACCGCGGTTACGGCGTGTTTATCAATGATTCGGGAAATGTCTCGCTGGAAATCGGCAGCGAAAAAACATCGCGTGTGCAATTCTGCGTCAGCGGAGAAGTTTTGGAGTACTACATCATTTACGGGCCGGAGCCGAAGGCAATTTTGGAGCGTTACACCGCTCTTACAGGAAGACCGGCCATGCCGCCCGAATGGAGTTTCGGTCTGTGGCTTTCAACTTCATTCACCACTTCCTACGATGAAAAAACAGTGATGAGTTTTATCAACGGCATGGAAGAGCGAAAAATTCCCCTCTCGGTTTTTCACTTTGACTGTTTCTGGATGAAAGGTTTTAACTGGTGCGATCTTACATGGGACAAAACAACTTTCCCCGATCCAAAAGGAATGTTGTCAAGGATAAAAAAGAAAGGTATAAAAATCTGCGTGTGGATCAATCCATACATCGCGCAGCGTTCGCCGCTTTTTGCGGAAGGGAAAAAAGGCGGCTATTTTATCAAGTGCGCAGACGGCTCAATTTATCAGACCGATCAA
>JAIRUC010000019.1 GCA_031254615.1 Treponema sp.
TGCCATATCTGCCTACCGAAGAAGAATTGATAACCGAAATTGAACGGCAAAAGGAAATATTGAAAATTCAATCGCCAGAGTAAAGCGCCATTCACGGACGCACCTAAATATATATGTAATCTTTTTTTCAAGGTTACACATTTTTCTTTTTTTGAGGTGCGTATGAAAAATTTAAGTCACGGGAATAACTCCCATCATGACAGCCGGTCTAATGTAAACAGAAAATACAAGGACAGCGTGTTTTCTCTTCTCTTTAGCAATCCGGAAATCTTAAGAGAACTGTACTCAGCCATTGAAGGCGTTACAATTCCGCCGGATATACCTATCGACATTAATACTCTTTCCAATGTACTTTTTATGACACAGATTAACGACATTTCTTTTATAATCGACAAACGCCTTGTCGTCCTGATTGAACACCAATCCACGATCAACGAAAACATCCCCCTGCGCCTGCTGGAATACTATACCAAGATATTAAATAAAATAGTTGAACTGGAAAAAAGATATCAGAAAAAGCTTATAAAAATCCCCAGGCCGGAGTTTATCGTTCTTTACAACGGCAGCGACCCTTACCCCGATAATATTGATCTGAAACTATCCGATGCATTCATGGACATTGAAGGTTTGGAACTGACAGACAGCAAAAAATTACCGCTGGAATTAATAGTCCGTGTATACAATATAAACCACAGGCACAATCCCGAAATACTGAAAAAAAGCAAAAACTTGGACGGCTACAGTATTTTTGTAGACAAGGTTCGGGAACAGCGGAAAGAGGGATTTTCAGTTGATGAATCAGTAACATTTGCGCTAGAATATTGTATAGAGAACAACAAGCTGAAGGATTTTCTGATAAAAAACGGTTCGGAGGTGAGGGATATGTTAATAACTGAATATGACCGTGACATGGATATAGCCGTTAACAGGAAAGAGGCTTGGGAAGATGGTCGTGAAGATGGGCGCGAGAAAACACGGCAGTATTTTCTTGATTTGTTGAGTAAAGGTTTGCCAATAGAGGAAATAAAAGAGCGTCTTAATCGGGAAGAAGATTTTTTTTGATCTTAACAATTCGGAGGTGCGGAATATGTTAATAACCGAATACGACCGGGACATGGATATAGCCGTTAACAGAAGAGAAGCCTGGGAAGATGGTATGGAAAAAGGCTTGGAGAGAGGTATGGCAAAAGGCCGCGAAGATGGTTTGGAATTTACAGCCTATAAAGCTTTAGTTGAGGGTCTTTCGATGGATCTTGTTCAAAAAATCACCGGGTTGGACATGGACACCATTGAGGAAATTAAACAGCATCTTTAAACATAAGGAAAGAATTTTTATGGGAAAAACAATCACCTTTGGTGAAATAATGCTGCGTCTTGCGCCGGAGGGTTATTATCGTTTTGTTCAGGCGAATACTTACGGCGCCACTTACGGCGGCGGTGAAGCAAATGTCGCCGTCTCGCTGGCCGGTTTTGGTATTGACGCCGCTTTTGTAACCAAACTCCCAAAGCATGAAATAGGGCAGGGGGCTGTAAATAAACTGCGCGAATTCGGTGTGGATACATCATTTATAATCCGGGGCGGCGACAGGGTAGGAATTTATTTTCTTGAAAAAGGTGCTTCCCAGCGTCCTTCAAAAGTAATTTACGACCGTGCCCATTCCGCCATTGCCACGGCCGCCGAAACAGACTTTGACTGGGACAGAATTTTTAACGGCGCCGGCTGGTTCCACTTTACGGGAATAACTCCCGCGCTTTCCGACAGCGCTGCGGCAATTTGTCTTGCGGCCTGCAAAACGGCGCGCTCAAAAGGGATTACCGTTTCCTGCGATCTCAACTACCGCGCGAATCTTTGGCCGCGGGAAAAAGCCGCACAGGTTATGGGCAAACTTATGGAGTTTACGGATATTTGTATCGCAAACGAAGAAGACGCCGCCGATGTTTTCGGGATTCGTGCAAGCGGCAGCGATGTTACATCGGGCAAGATCAGCCATGACGGCTACAAGGAAGTTGCCGCCGCACTTATAAAAAGATTCGGTTTTAAGCAGACAGCAATCACTTTGCGGGAATCAATCTCCGCTAATGACAACAACTGGGCGGCCATGCTCTGTACGGGAAATGATTTTTACTTTTCAAAAAAATACCCGGTTCACATCGTGGACAGAGTTGGCGGCGGCGACAGTTTTGGCGCGGGGTTAATCTACGCGAACCTTCAGGGAATGTCCCCTCAGGAAGGGCTTGAATTTGCGGTTGCGGCAAGCTGCCTTAAACACACTATCGAAGGTGACTTTAACATGGTTTCCGTGGATGAAGTTAAAAAACTTGCCTCCGGCAACGCCTCGGGAAGGGTACAGCGTTAACGTGAGTTGACCTAAACCAAAATAAGCGATAAACTATTCCCAACGCCCGGATGGTGGAATTGGTAGACACGCTAGTTTCAGGTACTAGTGCCTTCAGTGGTATGGAAGTTCGAGTCTTCTTCCGGGCATCAAAAAAGCGCCGTGCAAGTGGTGCAGATGAATAAACGACGCGCATGCAAATAATACCCGATAGGAGCTATTTATGAAAAAGACTTCCATTTTTATTGTTTCAGTGCTGATAATCACACTGTTTGTTTCCTGCATCAGTAAAAAGACGCCGGCGGAAGCGCCGCAGTTTGATCCAGTTGTGATGCAGCCGGTGCCGGATGATCCAAAACCATTCAACGATATATCAGCTAGTGACCTTGTGGTAAATATAAAAATAGGCTGGAATTTAGGGAATACCCTTGACGCTCCGAATGAAACAGCATGGGGAAATCCCAAAACAAAAAAGTCGAATATTGACGCAATAAAAGCCGCCGGATTTGACACTGTAAGAATTCCTGTATCGTGGAGTCATCATGTTGATAGAAACTATAATATCAATCCCAATTTCATGGAAAGGGTTAAAGAAATTGTAGGTTATGCGATAGATAACGATATGTATGTTTTACTTAATTCTCATCATGACGAAACTATTTTCAAGTTTAAGAACAGCGAAATGGCAGTTTCAAAAGCCGCGTTTGAAAGAGTATGGGAACAAATAGCAGGACAATTTAAAAACGAAAATGAAAAGTTGATATTCGAGGGACTCAATGAACCGCGTACAAAAGGCAGTTCAGCGGAATGGACCGGCGGGACAAAGGAAGAAAGAGACAATCTGAACGAGATGGAACAGATTTTTGTTGATGTGGTAAGGGCAAGCGGCAGTAATAACACAAAACGGATTTTGATGGTATCGACATATGCAGCGTCGGCAGAGCAAGCTGCAATAGACGGCGTTAAAATCCCCAATGATCCTTCAAATACCATGAATAAATTTATAGTTTCTGTTCACAGTTATTCGCCATATTTTTTCGCTTTGCATGAGGGAGGCGGATCGGTTTCTACATGGAATAAGAATAATTCCAATGATACGAATGGTATTAAAATTCCGCTTGATCGCGCTTACAATAAATTTGTAAGCAAGGGAATACCTGTTATATTGGGAGAATTTGGCGCGATTAACAGAAATAATGAAGACGCACGGGCTGAGTGGGCTGAATATTATGTAAGTTACGCAAAATCAAAAGATATGCCATGTGTTTGGTGGGACGATGGCGGAAATTTCAAATTGCTTAACAGGGGAAATAACTCATTTTACTTTCCCAAAATTAAAGACGCGCTTATTAAAGGTGCGAACTAGCTGATTGCCGTTTCCAGAGCAGTTTCCATCATGCGGGTAAAAGTGGTTTGCCGCTCCTCTGTGCTGGTAGCCTCTCCTGTGATAAAGCTGTCGGAGATCGTCACAATACAAAGAGCTTCGCGTTCGTATTTGGCGGCAAGGGTGTACAGTTCGGAACATTCCATCTCTACGGCAAGGCAGCCGAATTTTGCCCATAGTTTCCAGTCGTCCGGGTTTTCGCCGTAGAACGAATCGGAAGAAAGCACAGGTCCAACCTTTGGCTGCCATCCTTTGGAAATGGCAATATCCCACGCTGTTTTCAGCAGAGAGAAAGTAGCGGTGGGAGCGTAATTTCTGTTTCCAAAACGGACATTATTGGTGTTTGAGTCGGTACAGGCGGACATGGCAAGCACCATATCGCGCAGACACACGTCTTTATTGATAGAACCCGCCGTCCCAATCCGGATCGCCCTCTTTACCCCGTAATCCTTAAATAATTCGTTCACATAAATCGAGATAGAGGGGATTCCCATTCCCGTCCCCTGAACCGATACCCTTTTCCCATTAAAAGTTCCGGTATAACCCAGAATATTACGTACATTCGTGTATTGAACCGCGTCTTTTAAAAAGGTTTCGGCAACAAATTTGGCCCGCAGCGGGTCTCCGGGAAGCAGTACGGTTTCTGCAATTTCTCCGTTCTTGGCAGCAATATGTATCGACATAATCCTTCCTTATAATACTTATTTTCAATAATATACAAAAATAAACAATAATGTCAATTTTAATATGTATATATTGAAGATTTTGGCTTTCTGACGGTCGAAAAAAGGCTTTGGAAAAGCCAAAATGGGCCTGTTTTTCCCCTTGATTTTGGGGATATTTTTTGTTAAATATTTATCAAAGGCTATTGACAAAATTGCCCTTTTTTAGTAATTTTTCTAAAATGCGTAAATTCGCAGTAGTGTCCCCAAAAAGCCGCCAGGTTTTGGGGGTCTGCCCTTATAGCTCAGTTGGCAGAGCACATCCATGGTAAGGATGAGGTCATCAGTTCGATTCTGATTGAGGGCTGAGTGTCCTTTTGGGCGGTTTACTTTTAGAAAATGAGGTTTTTATGGCAAGCAAGAAGACAGCAGTGGAATTGGTAGCCCTTCAATGCAGTGACTGCAAACGGCGCAATTATACCACCAGCAAAAACAGGCGCAATATTCAGGAAAAACTTGAGTTCAAGAAATATTGTCCTCATGACAGAAAACATACTCTCCACAAGGAGACCAAAATAAAGTAGGGTGTAAACAAAAGCCCTAAGTGTAAAATAAAAACTTCAGTTTTTATTTTACTTCCTATTAAAAGGCAGTTTTCAACCGTAGGTTGAAAAACTGCTCGTCTTTTGAGACCACTAACCAAGTGGTCTCAAAAGACGAGGCGTATAGCTCAGTTGGTAGAGCTACGGTCTCCAAAACCGTGGGTCGAGGGTTCAAGTCCTTCTGCGCCTGTGAGCGGTTTTAACGCCGCCGAAAACGAGAAGGGGATAACAGGATGAAAGTTATTCAATTTATTAAAGAGTCTTATGCAGAACTCAAAAAGGTAATTTGGCCGGGTAAGGACGATGTCATAAATTCGGTTAAAGTCGTAATTGTCTCTACCGTTATAATCGCCGCGATTTTAGGACTCATAGATATGTTGCTGCTCTTGGGTGTAAGAGCGGTATTTTAGGAGCAATAAGAAAGAATGGCAACCGGCTGGTACGTCCTGCATACTTATTCGGGATACGAGAATAAAATAGAAAGAACAATCCGCATGATGACCGGAAACGGGGAGCTGGACAAAAATGTTGTCCGTGATGTGAAAGTCCCCAGTGAAGAAGTGGTCGAAGTTAAAGACGGAAAAAAACGTACCCAGAACAGAAAATTTCTTCCCGGCTACATTCTTGTCGAAATGGATCTTCCCGATGCCGACATGGGCTGGAAACTGCCCTGTTCCAAGATAAAGAAAATTCAGGGCGTTACGGGATTTGTCGGGACTCCCGCGGACAAAAAACCACAACCGCTGACCGGCGACGAAGCCCGCGCCATTTTACAGAAGTCAGGCGAAATCAAAGGGGAGCGGACAGTCCGCGTAAGACAGTCCTTTGCCGCCGGCGAACAGGTAAAAATTATCGACGGGCCGTTTGAATCGTTTGTCGGAACTATCGAAGAAGTTAATCAAGAAAAAAATAAATTGAAGGTAATGGTAGGAATTTTTGGCAGAAATGCGCCTGTAGAAGTTGATCTTTTGCAGGTAGAAAAAGTATAAGTGGAAGCTTTGTCTTACCACATGAATGTGGTAAGGCATGCGTTAGTCCGGTTTGCCGCCGGACATACCACGAAGGAGTGTTAGATGGCAAAAAAGAAAGTTGCAACATACATTAAGTTGCAATGCCCCGCGGGAAAGGCCACTCCGGCCCCGCCCGTAGGTCCTGCGCTCGGCCCTCACGGGGTCAGCGCGCCTCAGTTTGTCCAGCAGTTTAACGACAGGACAAAGGGCATGGAACCGGGACTTATAATCCCGGTAGTTATCACGGTTTATGTGGATAAGTCATTCACATTTATTCTAAAAACCCCGCCCGCTTCGGTTTTAATCAAAAAAACGATAGGGCTGGAATCGGGTTCAAAGGAATCGCACAAGGTCAAGGTTGGCAAAATCACAAGAAAACAGCTTGAAGAAATCGCCAAGACAAAAATGGCCGATCTTTCAGCTAATGATCTTGACGCTGCCGTAAAGATTATCGCCGGTACTGCCCGGTCTATGGGTGTAGAGGTGGACAAATGAAACGCGGAAAAAAATACAACGCAAGCGTCAAAATCTACAACCCTATAACTGCCTATGAATTAAAAGAAGCGGTTACTCTGGTAAAGAAAATGGCTTACGCGAAATTTGACGAATCGGTTGATCTGTCAATTAAGCTTAATCTGAAAAAGAGCCAGTCTGTGCGCGACACTGTGGTTCTTCCCAACCAGTTCCGGGGCGAGAAAAAAGTACTTGTTTTCTGCAAGCCCGAAAAAGAAAAAGAAGCGCAGGAAGCGGGAGCCGCGTTTGTCGGGGCCGATGACTTAATCGAAAAAGTCAAAGGCGGCTGGACAGACTTTGACGTTGCTGTGGCAACTCCCGATATGATGAAAGATGTCGGTAAACTTGGTATGGTACTTGGACGCAAGGGTCTTATGCCCAACCCCAAGACCGGAACAGTTACTTTCGATCTGAAAGGTACGTTAGCTGAACTTAGAAAAGGCCGCGTCGAATTCAGGGCGGACAAAACCGGCGTTGTGCATCTTTCTGTCGGTAAAGTTTCAATGGAGCCCGAAAAAGTTGCGGAAAACATTGATGTAGTAGTAACCGAAATCAAACGCAAGCGCCCGTCCGATGTTAAGGGCGATTTTATTCAAACAGTTTCGGTTGCGTCTACCATGGGGCCAGGTGTCTGGGTTGCCATGAGGGATCAGGAGTAGGAGTAAATATGGCGATTTTAGCGAAAAAAATACAAGAGAATAAAACAAAGGCCATTGCAGAGCTGAAAGAATCCTTTGGTAATGCGAGCGATTATGTTTTTACCGCTTACCGCGGTCTTACGGTTGAACAGATTACAACTTTAAGAAAACAGTTACGCGCCAAAGATGTTGAGTACAAAGTTGTAAAAAACAACTTTGCGAAAATTGCTTTCCAGCAGTTGTCAACGCCGGATGTGTCGTCTTACATTGTTGGTCCTACAGCGGTAGCGATCACTCCAAAAGATTCAAACGAAGTTGCAAAGATACTTTTTGATTTTGCAAAAGAAGTTCCGGCTCTTCAGATAAAAGGCGCTTTGGTCAGCGGTACGGTATACAACGCCGCTCAGACAGAGGCGTTTTCCAAGCTGCCCGGCAGGCTGGAATTGATTTCCATGCTCATGTCGGTTATCAATGGCCCGGCACGCAACCTTGCCGCCGCGCTTAACGATGTTCCGTCAAGGCTGGTACGTACAATAAAGGCCATTGCCGACAAAAAATAGAGTTGATTAAAAACTTCAGTTTTTAATCAACTTCATTATAAAAAGCAATTTTTAAGGCCGTAGGCCGTAAAATTGCAAGATTTGTGAGACAACCAACCCGAACCTATGGTTCGCGTTGTTGAACAAATCCAGAAACGATAAAACCTTCAGGCTTCGGGTGCTGCCGTTCCTGTTGGTTAAAAAAACGTGCTTCGTATGAAGCGCATAACACATTTTAAGGAGAAGATAATATGGCAGCCACAAAAGAAGAAATTTTAGAAGCGATTGCATCAATGACAGTTCTGGAGGTATCGGAACTGGTAAAAATGATGGAAGAGAAGTTCGGCGTTTCCGCCGCCGCCCCCGTTGCGGTAGCGGCAGTCGGCGCCGGCGGCGGAGCGGCAGCTCCCGCTGCGGAAGAGAAAACAGAATTTAACGTTATTCTCAAAGCGTTTGATGATGCCAAGAAAATTGCCGTTATTAAAGAAGTCCGCGCCGTAACCGGCTTGGGCCTAAAAGAAGCGAAAGACCTTGTAGAAGGAGCGCCCAAACCGCTTAAAGAAGGCGCTTCCAAAGATGAGGCGGCAAAGATCAAGGAAGCGATCACCGCGGCAGGCGGTACTGTTGAGATTCAGTAACTCTACGCTGACCCCAAAAGGTCAGACAGCTTTGCGAATAACAAAGTTTGTTTTCTCATGTTTGTAAAGAACAACGGCAGTTAAGGTTGAAAAGCCTTAACTGCCAAAACAGTTTATAAGGGGAGTCCGATGACCAGAATGAAAACGACCGACAAGCGAAAATATATAGGAAAAGATATTCAGGATGTAATGGAACTGCCGGATCTGATTGAAATCCAGCTTTCTTCCTACGAGCGTTTTTTGCAAAGGGAAAAAGCAAGAAAGGGTGAAAAGCCCGCATTACAAGGACTCCAGGAAGTATTTAAATCGACATTCCCAATCGAAAGCCCCAACGGCGACATGGTACTTGAATACGAATACTACACTTTTGACGAAGAAAATATGAGAGTAACCGAACTTGAATGTAAGCAAAAGGGGCTTACCTATGCTGTTCCGCTAAAAGCGCGTGTTAACTTGGTCTTTCAGCAGACAGGAGAAATCCGGCAGAAAGATATTTACATGGGCGATATCCCGATCATGACCGAACGCGGCACATTCATCATCAATGGAGCGGAAAGGGTAGTAGTTTCACAGATACACCGCTCGCCCGGCGTAATTTTTAGTCATGAAAAGGGAGTTTTCTCGTCACGGATTATTCCATATCGCGGCAGTTGGCTTGAATTTGAAATCGATCAAAAGCGGGATTTAATCTACGCGAAAATAGACAGAAAAAAACGCATACTCGGAACAATCTTCCTTCGCACACTGGGTTTTTCCAGCAGGGAAGAAATTATCGAAGCTTTCTATAAAATCGACTCTCTTAAAATTAAAGATGACCGCGAGACCAAGGAAAAAATTTCCGGCAAGGTTCTTGCAAAAGCGGTTCTTGTAAAAAATGAAAATCCGGAAACTGCCAAAACCGAGAGCATGAAGACGCTCTACCGCGCCGGCGAGAAACTTCATCCGCACAATGTTGAGGAACTTTTGGCAAACGGAGTTAAGTCTATTGAATATATTGATTTTGAAGCCGAAGGTTCACTTAACTCGCCCATGCTCCTTAATTGTTTTGAACGCGAAGATATCAAATTCGTAAAAGAGGGCGCCGGCGGAGAGCCGACCAGAGATGACGCGTTAATGGCGGTTTACTCTGTGCTGATGCCCGGCGAGTCCATAACTGTCGATCAGGCGGAAAAAGATTTGCAGGGAATGTTCTTTACAAGCCGCCGTTACGATCTTGGAAAGGTGGGGCGTTATAAGCTGAATAAAAAGTTCAATTTGCAGCCGCCTCTGGATGACTTCACTCTTACAAAAAAAGACATTATCGAAACTATGAAATACCTTGTAAAGGCATACATCGGTGACGAATACTTTGACGATATCGACCATCTTGGAAACAGGCGCATTCGTTCCGTCGGCGAATTGATGGCGAATCAGATGAAAACCGCTTTTAGCCGCATGGAAAGAATTGCCAAAGAAAGAATGTGCCAGAAAGAAACTGACACAATCAAACCGCAGGAATTGATTTCCATAAAGCCGATTGTCGCGGCTATCAAGGAATTTTACGGTTCAAGCCAGCTTTCCCAGTTTATGGATCAGGTAAACCCGCTTGCAGAGCTTACGCACAAAAGGCGTCTTAACGCGCTGGGGCCGGGCGGTCTTTCACGCGACCGCGCGGGCTTTGAAGTGCGTGACGTGCATTACACCCATTACGGAAGAATGTGCCCGATCGAGACGCCGGAAGGTCCGAACATCGGCTTGATTGTTTCTCTTGCAAATTATACCCGTGTAAATGAATACGGCTTTTTGGAAACTCCGTACAGGAAAGTAAGCAAAGGGATTGCGACAAAGGACATTGAGTATCTCTCCGCGATGGATGAGGATCGCTATTTTATAGCGCAGGCTTCCGCCAAGTTGAACAACAACGGCTCGTTTGCCGAAGATCAGGTTTCCTGCCGCCGTCAGGGTGATTACACGACCCGTGTGCCGGATGACATTCAGTACATGGACGTTTCTCCTAAGCAGATCATTTCGGTATCCGCTTCGTTGATTCCCTTCCTTGAACACGACGACGCTAACCGCGCGCTGATGGGTTCCAACATGCAGCGTCAGGCAGTGCCTTTGGTTTTCCCGGAAGCGCCGCGCGTAGGGACTGGAATGGAGGGAAAATGCGCGTACGATTCGGGCGTACTTGTAAAAGCGCGCCGGGGCGGAACTGTTCTTCGCGTAACATCGCAGGAAGTTGTCGTAAAGCCGGAAAGGGCAGGCGCTCCAAAACCGGCGGCGCAGGTAGTGTTAGATGATAACGGTAACGATGTTTACAAGCTGGTAAAATTCCAGAGGACGAATCAGGATACCTGTTACAACCAGCGTCCCATTGTTAATGTTGGCGATAAAATTATAACAGGGCAGGTAATTGCGGACGGGCCTGCTACTCAAAACGGAGAGCTTGCACTTGGCCGTAACATTCTTGTAGGTTTTATGCCGTGGAACGGTTACAACTACGAAGACTCAATTCTTATTTCGGAAAAAGTTGTAAAAGAAGATATGTTTACCTCAATACACATAAAGGAATTTATTGTAGAAATAAGGGAAACAAAACTTGGACCGGAAAAAATTACGCGCGACATTCCCAACACATCGGAAAAAAGTCTTGATAACCTTGACAGCGAAGGCATTATCCGAGTCGGCGCAAAAGTGCGTTCCGGCGATATTCTTGTCGGCAAAGTTACGCCAAAGAGCGAAACGGAAACCACGCCCGAATTCAAACTGCTCAATTCTATCTTCGGCGAAAAGGCGAAGGAAGTCCGCGATACTTCCCTTAAAGTGCCGCACGGTATAGAGGGAACGATAATCGACATTCAGCGGCTGAAGCGGACAGAGCATGACAGCCTTAGTCCCGGAGTTGATGAAGTGGTTAAGGTTTTAATCGCCGCAAAGAGAAAACTTCGCGAAGGTGATAAAATGGCAGGCCGCCACGGTAACAAAGGCGTTGTTGCCCGTATCCTCCCCGAAGAAGATATGCCGTTTATGGAAGACGGAACTCCGCTGGATATTTGTCTTACCCCGTTAGGCGTTCCTTCCCGTATGAACATCGGTCAGCTTTTGGAAACCGAACTTGGCTGGGCGGGCTCTACTCTTAATGAATGGTATTCCGCGCCCGTGTTCCAGTCTCCTTCTACTGAACAAATAGAAGAAAAACTAAAAGAGGCCAATTTGCCCCTGACAAGCAAAACCACTCTGCACGACGGCAGGACCGGCGAACCGTTTGTAAATCCGATTTTCTGCGGAATAATTTACTTCCTTAAATTGCACCACCTTGTTGACGACAAGATGCACGCGCGTTCGACAGGACCGTACTCGCTTGTTACACAGCAGCCGTTGGGCGGTAAAGCGCAGTTCGGCGGACAGCGGTTAGGTGAAATGGAAGTCTGGGCGCTGGAAGCGTACGGCGCGGCAAACACACTGCAGGAACTTTTGACAATCAAGTCGGACGATATGACAGGGCGTTCAAAAATTTACGAAGCAATCGTAAAGGGCGAGCCTTCTACCACAGCTGGCATTCCCGAATCATTTAACGTACTTGTTCAGGAATTGCGCGGTCTTGCGCTTGATCTTTCGATATTTGACATAAAGGGAAAACAAATACCTCTGACCGAAAAAGATGAGGAGTTGATTACCAAATCCGGAAGTAATTTTTAAGGGGACAAAGATGAGGGACATTCAAGATTTTGATTCGATAATGATAAAGCTGGCTTCACCGGAGATGATCCGGTCGTGGTCGTACGGCGAAGTAAAAAAGCCGGAGACAATTAACTACCGTACTTTGCGCCCGGAGAAGGAAGGCCTTTTCTGCGAAAGGATCTTCGGTACTACCAAAGAGTGGGAATGTTACTGCGGAAAATTTAAATCGATCCGTTATAAGGGAGTAATCTGCGACCGCTGCGGCGTTGAAGTTACCCACTTTAAGGTTCGCCGCGAAAGGATGGGGCATATTGAATTGGCCGCTCCTGTTTCGCATATCTGGTACTACCGTTCGGTTCCCAGCCGCATGGGTCTTCTTCTTGATCTTACAACTAACGCACTGCGTTCTGTTCTGTACTATGAAAAATACATCGTAATTGATTCCGGCGATACAAGCCTGAAAAAAGGCCAGCTTCTTTCGGAAGAAGAATACTACGAAGCGCAGGAACGGTTCGGCGGCGCGTTCAACGCCGGCATGGGCGCGGAAGCAATCAGCACTTTGCTTGAAAATCTCGACCTTGATCAAATGGCGGCAGACCTTCGCGCCAAGATGATCGATAAGGGCGCCAAGAGCGATAAGCGACTTTTAAAGCGCATCGACATCGTGGAGAATTTCCGTAATTCAAAAAACAAGCCGCAGTGGATGATCCTCAATGTGATACCCGTTATTCCACCCGAACTGCGCCCGATGGTTCAGCTTGACGGCGGACGTTTTGCCACAAGCGATCTTAACGATCTGTACCGCAGGGTGATTAACAGGAACAACCGCCTTAAAAGACTGCAGGCGCTTAACGCGCCCGATATCATTATCCGCAACGAAAAGCGGATGCTGCAGGAAGCGGTTGACGCGTTATTCGACAATTCCAAGAAAAAGAAAGTGGTAAAAGGATCGTCTAACAGGCCGCTTAAATCGATCAGCGATATGCTCAAGGGCAAGCAGGGGCGTTTCCGCCAGAACTTGCTTGGAAAGCGCGTTGACTATTCGGGACGCTCGGTTATTACAGTCGGGCCGGACCTTAAAATGTGGCA
>JAIRUC010000050.1 GCA_031254615.1 Treponema sp.
TGATGGATTCCGTAGAAAACCACACTGTGTTTGAAATATAAATCGCCTTCATCCATTCATGGTTGCGGTCGTCCGTAAGATCGTTCATTACCCCAAGATTTTTTTTCTGCCTATCAAAAGCCTGAGTAACTCTTACTCCGTCTATGGATTCCTGAACATAGGCGTTAAGGTTTGAGCCTTTGTTGGAAACCGACTGCCACGCGCGTCTTTGCGCCGGCTTTATCGTCCAGATAAAAATCGCAAGAAGGGGCAGGCCTAAAACCGTTACCGTCGCAAGATGCGGGTCTACCTTGTACATAAAGAAGATAATGAAAAAGATGTTTAACACTTCAATTACAAAGTTGATAATACCGTTGGACAGCGCGTCGGAAACGCTGTTTACATACGGAACAACACGCACAAATATTTTTCCGTGCGGCCTTGAGTCAAAAAAACTAAAACTGAGTTTTTGCAGATGCGCGAATAAATCCTTGCGTATATCGTGAATAATGCCGGCGCCCGCTTTTGCGACAAGTATATTCCGTACCGTGCTTAACGCGACGCTTATAATAATCGAGATGGTAAGATACACGCCCATTAAAAGGAGCAGTCTAACATCTTTGTTCGGCACAGCTTCGTCAAGCGCCGTTTTTATAAAGAGCGGTCCTACAAGGCCGGCAAGAGAAGCGAATATGCTCAATACAAGCGCAAATTTAAGATGACCCTGCGCCTTGATAAGATAGCCAAGAACGCGCTTTACGTTAAATAAACTGACTTTCTCGTCCAGATATTCGTCGACATCATAGCGGTTGCGCCCTTCCGCAGTTTTTTGCTCACGTTTCTTTTTATTCCAGAACATTATTTATCGCCCCCAATTGCCTCAATTCCCGCGTTGTACTGCAACGACCAGATATGGTGGTAGAAACCGCGCATCGCAAGAAGTTCGCTGTGCGTGCCGCGTTCAACTATGCGTCCCTTTTCCATCACAAGAATTAAGTCCGCGCCCCTGAACGACGAAAGCCTCTGCGCGATGATAATCTTTGTACATGGGAAATCCAGATTTTTTAACTGATCCTGAATATACTGCTCTGTTTCGCTGTCAACCGCGGAAGTTGTGTCATCAAGTACAAGTATACTGGGCTTTATTGCCAACGCACGGGCAAGAGCGATCCTCTGCCTTTGTCCGCCGGAAAGCCCGACGCCGCGCTCGCCGACCAATGTTTCGTAGCCGTCGCTCATTCCCTTGATAAAGCCGTCGGCATCGGCCTGAGCCGCTCGCAAGCGGATACTTTCCTCGTCCAGTTCAGGAACGCCGTAAGCTATGTTTCCCTTTACCGAATCCGAAAACAAAAACACATCCTGCATCGCGACGCCTACCTGCCGTCTTAACGAAGACAATGTATAGCGCCTGATGTCGACACCGTCCAGAAGAACAGCGCCAAAACACGGTTCGTAAAAACGTGTAAGAATATTTACAAGCGAAGTTTTCCCGGAGCCCGTACTGCCAAGTATACCGATAGTAGAGCCGGGTTCGGCAATAAAATTAATATCTTCAAGGATAGTCGAGCCGTCTATAGAAAGTTTAACGTCCCGAAACTCAATTTTGCCGGCGGGCTTTTCTGTAAGTTCTACCGCGCCCGACAAGTCGCCTATGCCCTTTGGCGCCTCTATCACTTCGCGGATCATTTCCCCAGCCGAAGTATACCGTTCAAGGTCCGCGAGCAGGGGGCCGAGCATCTGCATTGGCATGGCAAGCGCCCATGTAAGCGTGGAAAACGCCATGTACTCGCCGGCAGTCATCCAGCCCTTGATAAGAAAATAACCGCCTACAACCAGCATTATAACCATAAGAAATTGGCTCGCGGTATCAAGAATCGGCTGGTATTTTGCGACGATCAGCGCGTTTTCTGTACTTGTGTTCCTGAAATCGGCATTGTGTTTTCCAACCTTTTCCTCTTCATGTTCCTCGCGCGCGAACGCCCTTACAACGCGGTTGCCGTCGATATTTTCCGTAACTGCGGTTCCCAGGGATGTCAGTTTTTGCCGCAGAAGCGCAAAGCGCGGACGCAGTCTTTTTATAAACCGCCGGCTAACATAAAGAATAAACGGAGTTATCGCAACAAGGCAAAGGGCAAGCCGCCAGTTAATGAACATATAAAAAGTAAATGTAGAAATAAAAAGTGCTATCGCGTCAACAAGCTGATATGAAACCCACGCCACCGTATGACGCAAACGGTCAAGGTCCTGCGTCATTCTGGTCATAAGGTTTCCGGTGGGGAAGCGCCCAAGAAAGCGGAAGTCCTGCCACTGCACAGTCTCGTACATATCTTTGCGGATGTCCGTCATTACACCAGTACTCGCTATTTCCATAAATATAATCATTAAATAGCGAAGTGAAAGGCGCGAAACCTGAGCTATCATAATCCAGACAAGAAGCCGGATAAGAGGCTCTGTATTTTTGCCTACGACAACTACGTCAATAATTTTTTGGCCAAGCATAGGATTGATAATACGCATGGCGGCAGTAACAACCGTAAGGATAAGCCCCCCAATAAAGAAAGCCCTCCTTCCCTTCATATAATCCCAGACCCATTTAATTTGTTCCATAATAAAGACCTCATGTTGAAAAAAACAGTGAACAGTGTACAGTGAATAGTTAACAGTGTACAGTTAACAGTTAATAAAATTTTATTTTGTAGTCGAAGCGTATTACTATTACAATACGCTTACAAACTACCCCCTACTATTCACTGTTAACTATTAACTGTTAACTGATTAAGCTTGTCCCGCCGACCCAAGTACATTCTTATTTTTATGCGCGTACAATTTTTTCAGCTCGTCTCTTGCAGGTCCTATTAATTTGCGCGGATCGAATTCTTCCGGTTGTTCAACTAACACCTTGCGGATTATGGCTGTCATCGCGAGCCGGCCGTCGGAGTCGATGTTGATTTTGCAGACCGCGCTCTTGGCCGCTTTGCGGAGCTGTTCTTCGGGAATGCCGACAGAGTCGGTCAGTTTGCCGCCGTATTTTTCGATCATTTGCACATACTCAATTGGTACGGAAGAAGAACCGTGCAGAACAATCGGGAAGCCCGGAATCTTCTTTTCGATTTCTTCAAGGATATCGAAACGAAGCGGCGGCGGAATAAGAATTCCGTTCGCGTCCCTTGTGCATTGTTCAGGCTTAAACTTCGCGCGTCCGTGGCTTGTGCCGATTGAAATCGCAAGCGAATCAACTTTTGTCTTGTTTACAAAATCAATAACTTCTTCCGGCTGTGTGTAATGGCTGTGTTCGGAAGAAACATCGTCTTCAACTCCCGCCAGAACTCCAAGCTCTCCTTCTACTGTTATGTAATCTTTTTGAGAGTGCGCGAAGTCGCAGACTTTTTTTGTCAGGGCGACATTTTCATCGTAAGAAAGATGCGACCCGTCAATCATTACGGATGAAAAACCCGTTTCGATACAATCCTTGCAAATTTCAAAACTGTCGCCGTGATCCAGATGCAGAACGATTGGAATGTCACAGCCAAGCTCATGCGCATATTCAACCGCGCCGCGCGCCATATTTTTAAGAATGTTCTGGTTCGCGTACTTACGCGCTCCCGCTGATACTTGCAGTATAACTGGTGATTTGGTTTCCACGCACGCCTGAATAATCGCCTGCATCTGTTCCATATTGTTAAAATTATAAGCCGGAAGAGCATACCCGCCCGATACCGCTTTCTTAAAAAGTTCCTTTGTGTTTACAAGCCCTAATTCTTTATAACTGGTCATTTTTTTCTCCTTTAAGTGATGTTTTTTATAATATATTGTTTATGGATATATTGGTCAAGGGTGAATGGAAATGTATGCCCAAATATACCGCCAGCGCGGAGAGGTGCGGGGCGCGTGCCGGAAAAAAAATTTTGCGGTTCTCTGCGGAGGAGACTTCGGCTCCGTAGCAGGTTCCTGCAAATTTTTTCCGGCACGCGCCCCGCACCTCTCCGCGCATGTTTGTGATAGACATTTAAGCGCATACATTTCCCTTCACCCTTGACCAATATATCCATAAACAATATATTATAAAAA
>JAIRUC010000058.1 GCA_031254615.1 Treponema sp.
GGCAAGCCTTGTAGCAATACAGAGCGGTACAAAATCCCTTTTAATCGAATCAAAAATAACAGGATCCGCCAACAGGCTTGGTTTCCACGATGACGCCGCTAAATTTGCGCTTAACAACGGCATGATGGAACAGGGAAATGACAGCCTCAACCACATCGCCATTACCGAAAACACTGTCAGAAGCGGGGGAACACAGAGCGGAAATATAAGCATAAACGACGGCGTGATAAAAGCGGGTGTACAATCCTCCGCAGTTCTGCCGCTGGGAATTTCCGTAAGCGCGGATTCCACTGTTATGTTAAAGCTGGAAACCTCCACCAGAGTAGAGGGCTCCGGTGTTTTTGACGTTCCGCAGGCGCCGCCCGGCCCTTCCGTTCCAAAAGGTTCGGCATCTTACGGCGGCATCACAATAGACAATGAGCCGTCGCAGGCTCCTCTGCCCGAATGGAAAGCGCCCCCCATCCCGCCGCGCCATGACGATATGGCGGTTCTTAGCCTTGCTTTCTCGGACGGGACTTCCGCAAAACTGCCGCCTATCACAGACAGTAACGGGTTTGTAACAAGGCAGTATGCACTGGGCAGTATCGCGCAGGGCAGAACAATTACCTCTCTCAATATCGAAAATACCAATACCCACCGCGAAGTTTCGGTCGGCAAAGTTGAACTCTTTGATCCCGCCGCTACAACAGGCGGGCTAAGGCCGCAGAACGCGCTTTCTTCCGCGCGTGATGCGATCATCACGATGGAAGGCATTGAAATAACGCGACCGACCAATAATATAGACGATGTTATTCCCGGTCTTACGCTTAACGTCAAAGGAGTTTCCGAGCGTCCTGTTGATTTAAAAGTAAGCGGCGATACGGAAAAAGTTAAAGATGCAATTATTGCGTTTGTAGGAAACTACAACAGACTTATAGCCGAAATAAATGTGTTAACCGCAAGAAGCGTGTCATCGGGATCGGGAATGAAAACAAGCGTAGACGATACGGTTTTAAATGAACTGACATATTTAACGGCCGAAGAAAAAGCCGAAATGAGAACCAGACTCGGCGCTTTTAACGGAGACATGACGCTCAATCAGCTGAAAAACCGGCTTCAGATGACAGTAACAGCGGCCTACCCTACCAGTCTTGAGCGCGATCTTGCGCTTCTTATACAAATCGGAATCGGCACCAACGCGACAAGGGGTACGGGTTACGAGCCGGCAAAGCTGCGCGGTTATCTTGAAATAGACGAAAAAACGCTGGATGCCGCCCTTGAAAATAAAATTCCGGCAATCAGGGAGCTTTTTGCGAGCGACACTACAGGCGATCTTCTTGCGGATACCGGAGTTGCGTTTAACGTCGACGCTATTGTTAAACCGTTTGTCGAAACCGGCGGGATTATCTCATTAAAAACAGGCACTATAGACTCCCGCATTACTCAGGATGAAAGGCGCGTCGGCACAATGGAACGCCAGCTTGCGTCAAAAGAACAGGAACTTAAAATTCAATATGCAAGAATGGAAGCCGCTTACGCTCAAATGGAACAGATGTCGAATTCCCTTAACAATTTCAGCCAGCAAAACCGTTCAGGCAACAGGTAAGGTATGGAAATAAAAATTAACGGCAGACCGGCTGACATAACAATTGACAATGAGAAAACTGTCGCAGAGGTTATGGCCGGTATTGAACAGTGGCTTGCCGGCTCCGGCCACAGGTTAAGCGGGATAACTGTTGACGGACAGGCGGCAGATATTTCCTCCATGGAAAATGTTTTCGCAAAAGAAATTGACACAATTAAAACTCTGGATTTATCGACCACGCCTATTACCGAACTTGGCATTATGAGCCTTGCAAATCTTTACGGCGACATAGAAGAATATGACGGGCTTTCGTTCAGCGAAAGAAAAAGATTTTTTGAAGACTGGAAAACAAGGCCGCAGGCGGTTTTCGCTCTTGAACAGATGCCAGACCTCTTTTCTTTTTTTGAAAATACTTTTTTAAACGGTGCGTTCAGCACCCAAACCCTGCGTTCAATAACGGAAGAAAGACTGCGTGAAATTGAAACGCCTGTTGACGAGTTTTCCAACTCGCGCCCGCTAATTGAAGAAACATGCGCAAGGTTAGCTGATCTTCCGCTGGATATTCAAACCGGCAAGGATTCCCGCGCCGCGCAGACAATTCAGATTTTTTCCAGTGTTACGGAAAAATTTTTCCGTGTTTACAGACAGCTTGAAATCCAGGGATACATTGTGCAAAATGCCGCCAAAGAAAATCTTTCCGGGCAAATAAATGAGTTCAGCGGTACTGTAATGGAGTTCCTTCAGGCTTATGAAAAAAATGACACTGTCCTTGTCGGGGACCTTGCGGAATATGAGATAGCGCCCCGTCTTCAGAAAATATATAATACAGCGGCAGGTGAAAAATAAAAATGACACTCTTAAATATTATTTTAACATTTTATCCGTTACAATCGCTTACCGATATGGGGTGGAATAAACAGAGGTCTCCCAAAGAGACAATAATCATCGTAGTTTTTATCGCTGTTATTGTAGTAGCGCTTATTGCTGTTAATTTAGGAAAAAATAAAAGTCCGTCAGCAGGCGGCGGGAAAGCTGCTCCATCAGGCCTTTTTGCAAGACTTGCCATGCACAGGATAGCAAGGAATATCGGCCTTAACAGAGAGCAGATGAAAATGCTTGATTTTGTATTTAAAACAGATATGGTAGTTGATCCCGAAAAATCCATTGTTACCCCTTCTCTTTTGGACAGGCATTTCAGGCACGCATACCGTGTCATTCAACAAACCTCCAGAAATGATGCGGAAGTTCAAAGCCGTCACGCCGTGCTTTTTTCTACCAGAAATTTACTGGAAAGCCGTGTCAGCGGCGGTTTATCCTCTACCCGTCAATTAAAGGATGATGCATCTTTAACACTGAACTATGGCAAAGACAAATATGAAGTCTCAGTTCTTTCGGCAATCGGGGACAGTCTTGCGGTAGAATCTCCCAAAAACGCCCTTGGAAGCGCGATCAAACTACAAAAGGGAAGCAGAATCAGCGCATTATTATTTACAAATAATAATAAAGGTTTTTCTTTTGAAACCCATGTTACGGGTTTTTCAACCGTACACGGAAGAAACGCCTTGTTGATTGCCCATTCAAACCAGCTCAAATTTCTTTCCCAGCGACGCTTCCGGCGCAGACAAATGGTTGTTGCATGTAATCTTTATTTAGTATATGTTGAAGGAAGCGGAAAGAAACAGCGCCTTGTTGTTGACAAGCGGCAGTTCTCAGGAAACATTGCCGATATTTCAGTCGGCGGTTGTTCAATTAAAATCAAGGCTCCCATACAGGTCGGGGCTAAAATAAAAATTGAATTTTCTCAGGGGGAATATAACGTGGCAGCCTTAGGGCAGGTATTAAGGACGAATCGCGCCGGCGCGCTTACGGTTATGCATGTAAAATTTCTCAAGTTCTCACGAAAATCAATGAATATTATAAATGCCTTTGTTTATGAGTATGCCAATGATTAAATTTACAACAGGGTGGGAAAATGAAAATTATTTCAATTAAGGATATGATAAGAAAAGATATCCCTATTTACTACCGCAAACTTTATACAGGCACTGCTGTTATAGAAATGACAAAGGGACCTGAGGATTATCGCATTGATTTTTCCATTGAATATAAACCAACAGGCCAAAAAGATGTTTCCGTCACTTTTATAGATACAATCGACTACCCTCTTGTTCCGGTAAACAAAGAGTTAAAAAAATATATTGGCGAGATGGATAATGCCGGAGTGCTTCCTGATTGAAATCATTTCCAATTCACCGCAGGATACTTTCTCTCTTGGGCAGCGTATAGCTTCTTTTCTTACGGCAGGAACTGTTGTCGCCCTTCAGGGAGAGCTTGGAAGCGGCAAAACATATCTTGTTAAAGGTATTGCAAAAGGACTGGGCATTACAGAAACCATAACCAGCCCGACTTACACAATAATAAGCGAATACTGGTCTTCAAGCGAAGACCGGTCTTCAAGCGGAGACCAATCCTCTGTGACATTGTACCATATTGACGCCTACCGTCTTGATAACGATGAAGATTTTGAAAATCTGGGCGGCAGCGAAATAATTAACTCAGGCGGGATTTCTCTGATTGAATGGAGCGAGCGTATCCCAAAATCACTGCCGAAAGAAAGAATCACAATCATTTTTAGAATAACAGGACCTTCTTCAAGGTTAATCCAAATAAGCGGGCTGGACTCTTTATGAATTTACTGGCAATAGATGCTGCCTGTTCCGTACTCTCTATTGCTGTTTCGCGCGGGGAAGAAATACTGTATAGCGAAACAGAAGCGGGAATGAAACATTCAGAGCTTGTTATGGATATCATAAATACCCAAATGGAAAAAGCCGGACTTAAACCCGGCGATTTAAACGGTATTCTCTGCATGGGCGGTCCAGGCTCTTTTACCGGTCTTCGTATTGGCTTTTCAATCGCCAAAGGACTTGCACTCTCTCTTTCCATACCATTTGTACCCGTTCCGACGCTTGACTGTATAGCGTACTCTGCCGCCGCAGGTTTGGTCATTCCGGTAATTCAGGCAAGAAAGGACGCCTTCTTTTTTACGCTTTTTAGAGACGGCAGCCGCATAATGGAGGATGCGGACGGCACTGTAAACCAAATTGTCAATGTAATCCGCGAAAAAACAAGCGAAAAAGAAAAAATTATAATTACAGGCCCTGCTGCACAGTTGCTTTACAATGCCCTTCCTGATGAACAAAGAATCTCTTGTGAATGTTCCTGTAAAAATATGGGGTATGCAAGGGAATTAATTTATATTGCGCAAAGTAAAAATTTATTTTATAATGACAATACCGTATTTTTATATTCTGGTCCTGAATATATCAGAAAAACAGATGCGGAAATTAACTTATTACGGAACTGATATGGGTTACATGGTTGACGAAGAATATGAAATTCTTGAAGAGCTGGATGAAACAGAAAAAGTTAAAGAAGATGATGATATTGACCCGGAGGTTTCTATGCTTCTGTCATCTTCCTACAATCCGTTCAAAACCAGTTTTTTACCTGTACTAATTATAAATAAAAATTTAAAAATTATTTATTCAAATGAATCATGCGAAAATATGTTTTCCGGATTTACACTTCTTAACGGAAAATATTTTTTTGATTTATTCGGTAAAGCTTTTAAAATAGAAGACGCAAGAAAAATCAGGGACACCATTCTGAACGGCGGTAACGGATTTTCATGGAAAGGTTCGGCGCAGTTAAAAACACGCAATGCTTCCTCGGTACAAATCAGGGTATATATTTTCCCTTTGGAAATGGACTTAAAAGCCCCCAGCGATTTTGTCATAATGTTCGATGATTTTACCGAAGACAACAAAAAACTTTTAAGGAGTGTTTTTCTTTCATTGCTTGAGGCTTCCAAACTTAAAGATAACGACACAGGCAATCACACAATCCGCGTAAATGAATATTCAAAACGGTTTTCCGAAGTGCTTTACAAAAGACATGGAGATATCTACAGGCGCATTGACGCGGACTTTATTGACAATATCGGTTTTCTTGCGGCAATGCACGATGTAGGAAAAATCGGTACTCCCGATGACATATTAAACAAAAAGGGGCCGCTTTCCGATTGGGAATGGGCGGTTATGCGGGAACATACAAAAAACGGCGCTTATATTCTTTCCACCTACCCAAATCCGATGGCGAAAGAAATCGCCCTTTCTCATCATGAAAAATGGAATGGAACAGGCTACCCTTTTCAGCTTGAAGGAGAGATGATTCCTCTTGCCGCAAGGATTGTTACAATCGCAGATGTTTACGACGCGCTGCGCATGGAGCGAAGTTACAAGCCTACATTAAACCACGAGATAACAAGACAAAAAATAATCGAACAGAGCGGCACTTTTTTTGATCCTAACCTTATAGAAATATTTAAAGAAATATCCGAAGACTTCGCCAAAATCTACGATACATACAAAAATTGAGTTGTACTCAATTCGGAAAACGCGTCTAAAAGAAAGCTGTTTAGAAAAAGCATTTTATCTTTTTCTTTCCAGCGTTCAAGTGTTTTGGGAATACAGTCTTCAACACTTAATCCGAAGCGGCGCTTAAAATTTTCACTGTTTGGACCTTCGCAATACCGGAAGCCCATAAGCAGGCTTTCGCGGATTAACGCGTCCCTGTCTAATTCTTCACAAACTGCGCTGCGAACAGAAGGCGAGTTTATGTAGCCTTGTAAATCAGGCGCAAATGTAAAACGCTTTGCGGTCCCGTTATCTTCATCTATTACAGTGCCCGAAGCGGAAGGACCTGTTCCCAGCCATCCGTCCATGTTCCAATAACGGATATTGTGAAGACAGCGTTTTTCCGGCAAAGCGAAATTGGAAACTTCGTAGTGGTTAAAACCAGCATCTATCAGGGCATCACTCCCTGTAAGCCAAAGGATGTCGGCGCTATCGCCGTCCGGCAGGCGCACAACGCCTGCTTTTATCTTTTTTTCAAGCGGCGTTCCGTCTTCAACAGAAAGGCTGTACAGCGAAATATGGGACGGATTAAAGGCAAGAAGCCGTTTTATATCTTCCGTTACATTTTTTTTATTTTGATAAGGAAGACCGGTAATCAGGTCTGCCGAAAAGCTGCCGGAAAAGAAACTTGAAACAAGGGAAATCTGCTTTTCGACAAACCGCACCTGTCCGCGGCGGTTTACGGCAAGGCGCGCTTCCTCGTTAAATGTCTGCACTCCAAGGCTTAGCCTGTTTATCCCTCCTTCGCGGCATACGTCCAAAAATTCCGCAGTTACCGATTCAGGATTCGCCTCTATAGAAAATTCAACCGGCGAAAAACCTGGAAGGGCGTTTAACGCGTCAAGCAAAATACGCAGCCTTTTCGCTCCCAGAACAGAAGGCGTGCCGCCGCCTATATAAACCGTACAGATTTCTTTTACACTAAAATAATCAAGCTGGCGCTTAACGTCCTGTATTACGGCGGTTATATATAAATCCATAAGGGTACTCGATTTTTCATCTGCAGAAATTGAATAAAAATCACAATAATCACACTTCCCGCCCGCAGCGCAAAACGGAACATGGATATACAGACTAAAACAGTTCAAATTTTTTAATCGGCCAGAAGCGCACAAGCGCTTTTGCGGTAATCGAAGAGGGAGAGACCGTTCCCCAAGTACGGGAATCGTTTGTGTTGCTTCGGTCGTCCGAAACTACAAAACATTCGTCCGGCCCTAAAATTATTGTGTCCATGTTACCCGAAAACGGAATCGTCTCATCCCAAAGAGCGGGAACATTGGGGATGTAAGGGTGATACGGTTTTTGCGCAAGTTCAAACTCCGTTAAGGTGTAGGGGCTGCCGGCGGGCTTTACCCTGAACACAAAATTATTCATGTAGATTTCATCACCCGGAAGGGCGATTACCCTCTTTATGTAATACTGTTCGTCGCGCGGGAAAATACTATGCCTTTGAGCAGTAAAAAATCTTACTACAGTGTCTATCGCTTTTAAAGGTGCTTTTCTGTCTTTAATGCTTCCCATATCCACAAGGACTATATTTCCACGTTTATAAGGAAACTGAGATTCTTTTGAAGGCAAAAAAAAGGAGGTAAATACTAAACGGTCGCCTGCCGCAAGGCCCGGCTGCATTGTATCATTGTTCAGCGCCCAAATAGAAATAAAAAAAGCAGAAAGTACATTATACAGTAAAAATAGCATAAAAAAAACAAAAAAGAATTTTAAGTAACGGTGGCGCTGGTGCTTTTGCGCGGCATAAGAATACTGCATCCATTTATCAAACATAACCCTGCGCCTTTATAAAATATTTTTTGCGCGCCAAAGCGGCCAGTAAACAATCATTCCACTGCCCAAAACTTTTGATGTCCTGACAGGGCCAAAGTAACGTCCGTCACGGGAATTATCGCGGTTGTCGCCAAGGGGAAAAACTCTTCCTTCGCCGATATACCAGCCAAGCCTGTGCCTTGCCAGAAGTGTTGAATAACGTTTTTCGTTTGGAAGCAGTTTTCTTAACATTTCAAGCCTTGCTTTTTCGTGGGCGATAAAATCCGGGGCGGATAAATTCCGCGCCTGTGAAGCTGCGGTAAGCAGATCATCGGGAACGGGCATTCCTAAATCCATAAGAGCCGCAGCTTGCCCTGCTGCATACAGAGAAGGATATTGATCCTGCTGCATAATCCTGGTGATACGGTGATTCCAGCCGCGGGCGGAAATATAATCCTGTTCATTAACCCAGTCTTTTTCTCCGGCAAAAAGAATACGCAAGTTTCCGTTTTCCAAAACAAAACGATCGCCTGCAGCCCCTACCGCCCTTTTGATAAGAAAGTGTACCCTCGGCTCCCCGTTATCTTCCCTGTCGATATCAACCAATGAAAGGGTGAGCATATAAAGAACTCTCTGCGCAATATCAAAAACAGGCCCGCGGGAAATGTAGGAGGGGTTTTCAAAAATAATAATATCATTGCGTTTTGGTTTAACAGGGCTTGGCAATTTGAAAATACCTGGCAGCAGTTCAGGCCCGTACTTAATTTTATTTACAAAAACATGATCGCCGATATTAAGCGTATCAATCATGGAGCCGGAAGGTATCCGGTACGCCTGAACCAGATATTGGTTCGCCAGTAAAACCATGCCGGCAGCCCAAAGAAACGCGCCAATCCAGTCAACGATGGGGTTTTTTGCCTGCCGTTCTTCCTTTTTAATTCGGCGTTTCATTTTGCGGTATGTTAAAAACTTCTCGGTTATTATTTGAAGCCGGTCAAAAAAATCAACTTTTTTCGTATTAGCGCGCATAAAATGAATTTATCATAAAAAAGACTTTACATCAATCATCTCTTTTAGTAATATTTTAGTAGTATTTTAAAAAATAAGGAGGTTTTCCTCATGTTAAAAGGTATCGGAAAATTAATTGCTGCGTTAAATGGCAACCTTAATAAAAGCCAGATTGCCGCGGGAGTTTCCTGGGGCGTACTGTTAGGGCTTGTCCCCATGAGCAACCCCTTTGGCATTGTATTATTTATTTTTTCTTTTTTCTTTACGCATAATCACGGCGCCAAAATTTTCGGAATGGCCATTGTAAAAATTCTTTCAATGTTTATTCTGCCCGCGCTCGATATTCTTGGCTGGGAGATTCTTCATATTGAATCTTTACAGCCGTTATTTACAACCATGTACAATATGCCCTTTGTGCCGTTTACCAAATTTAACAACACGCTTGTTATGGGCGGGCTTGCGGCAGGCCTGGCTCTTTGGCTGCCGGTTTTCATTCTTTTTATGGTGCTTATTCCTCTTTACAGAAACCGTCTGGCTCCAAAAATAAGGGAATCAAAACTTGTCAAAAAAATCTCAACATCACCATTCTTGAGTTTTATTGACAAAATGTTTAAATAAGGCGAAAGGAGTATAAAATGAGCAGCGAAAAAACAAAACAAGAAAAACCTGCAAAGCCGCCAAGCGCTTTAAAAAAACCGCTTAAATCAAAAGTTTTTGAAAAACGTTATATAAAATATATTGAACACCCGGGGGATCGGAAATTCTTTACCGAATGTTTTGAAAAACAGGATGACAATTATGTTATCCGCAAAAATTTAACCAAGGCTGATGTAAAAAAAATAAAAACAATATTGAAATGGGTTAAAACAAACAAAAAAAGCCCTGTTAAAGCAGTCCCTCTTGTCTTTGCCGGCGCGGTTGCCGCAGCAGTTGTTCTGTTCTTTACTATTTTTGCAAATCCGCTGTTGTCAAGTTTACTGGAAACAGCCCTTGAAGCGATCTTTGAAGCTAAAACCGATGTTACCGGTTTCCGCCTAAGCATCCTTAAATTTGAAATTAGTATTAAACACTTAACAATAGCGAATAAAAACGCGCCAATGAAAAACCTTATTGAAATGGATAAAACCGGAATTAAGATGAAACCGGAAGCCGTATTAAGAGGGAAAATTTATATTGAGTGGATTAAAGCCGAAACAATACAATTTGGTACGGAAAGAACAGTCTCGGGCACTTTACCCGGCTGGACTCCCAAGGTTAAGGAAGAAAAGGTCAAAAGCGACGGACCGCCGCTTGTAGATTTACAAAATTTTGACGCCATGGCCCTTTTAAATCAGGAGTTCGACAAACTTTCAACGCCCAAGTTATACGATACCGCAATTACGGTTTATAACGAGACTGTTACCAAATGGCAGACACAGGTTGAAGATGCAAAAAAACAGGTTGAAGATCTCCGTACCGCATCACAGCCGATACTCAATATTAATACAAACAATTTACGCGATATAGAAACCATAAGGCGCACAATACAGGATGTTAATACAATGGTTTCTACCGTACAGGCAGCTTCAAGTACCGCGTCCGGTATTGTCAGCGGTATTGAGACCGACATTAACACCGCCCGCCGTCTTGAACAGGACGCACGTAATGCGTTGACAGATGACATTAATCATTTAAAATCCTATATAGACTTGGGAAGCGGCGCGGCTTTTGCGGCAATAGAACCTTTTATCCGCGATATGCTTTCCGATACTGCCGAACAGTATATTGACTACGGACTCATTGCCTTGGATTCTTTTGAAAAATTAAGTGCAAAGGCAAAAACATTGCCAAAATCAGATAAACCAAAAAAAGAAAAGAAAGTTGCCTTTAAGGGTAGGGATGTAATCTTCCCCACTAGGTCATATCCAACTTTTTACCTTGGGCTGTTATCATCGGACTTTACGCTTAACTCATGGAATTGGGATTTAAAACTTAGGGAAGTAAGTTCAGACCCTGATTTGACCAAAAAACCAGTTTCTTTAAATTTTGGAGTTACCGAAGTCGGCAGCAGATTAAACAGACAGGTAGCTTTTTCCGGAAATGCCGATTTCAGGACAGATGCGCGGCAGCGTTTTAATGCAAATATCAACGGCGGCGGGTTTCCTGTAAGTCTTGGAAATTCATTTGACAAGGTTGGAATAAGCGGTTTAGCAGGTAACACGGCCTTTAAGTTTGATTTAAGCGGGTACACAAACGGAGGATTTTCTACCGAAGGCGGTGTCAATGTACTTAATGCGCGCCTGTTAGATCCAATAGGAACTATTGCCGAAGCGGCGGCGGAGGCTGTAAGTGAAGCCGGACATATTGACTTGGGAGTTAGTTACGAACATAGAATCGGGCAAAGCGACATATTCAGGATTACAACCAATATTGCCAATTTACTTGCCGATGCACTAAAGAAAACTGCCGCGGCCTATGCCCAAAAGGCAATGCAGGAAATCGAACGCGCCCTGCGTGAAAAAATCGACGAGTACATTGACGGCAGGTTTGTATCAAAGGATCAGATTGATATGCTCTTAAATACCGCAAAGGGCGACAGAGCGGCAATTGATCAGCTGAAAACTTCTTTGACAAACAAACAAAAAGAGTTTGAGCAGAAGCTAAAGGGAATTGCGGACGAAGCCGCACAACAGGTTAAAGAACAAGGCCAACAGGCGGTACAGGATGTTTTGCAGGGAAATAAGCCTACGATACAGGCTCCGTCATTGCCGTCAACCGGAGGCTTAAAGTTACCCGGCCGTTAATACGGATAGTTTTTCACGGATAAACTCGCTCTTTTCCTTTAAGCCGATATTGCCTGTTGCGAGTAACAGCACATTCGGCTTTTTGGGATCTGGTTTTATCTTGCCCTGCGATTCCTGCATCATCCGTATAAGGGTATCCACTTTAATACGGGCGACTTTTTCAAACTCAATGCGGACCACGCCGTTTTTCTCTTTTATTGAAGAGACAGCAAGCTCCCTGCATATAATCCTTATTTCCGCAAGTGCAAGCAAAGAAGCGGCTTCATCCGGCAGCGGGCCAAAACGGTCAATAAGTTCGCTGTAGACGCGCTCCAGTTCGTCTTTTTCTCTGACGGCGGCAATCATCTTGTAAACTTCCATTTTCTGCTGCGGGGAGTCAATGTAAGAGTCGGGGATAAATCCCGAATATTCCAGTTCCATAAGCGTTTCGACTTCCGCTTCATAATTGGAATTTTCAAGGCGTTTAACAGCTTCATCAAGAAGTTTAACGTACAAATCAAAACCTACCGAGTATATATCGCCGGACTGTTCGCGCCCAAGAAGGTTTCCGGCTCCCCGGATTTCCATGTCCTTCATTGCAATTTTAAAGCCGCTGCCAAGTTCCGTAAAATCTGAAATAGTTTGAAGACGCTTCATCGCGATTTCCGACAGCGATTTTCTCTCCGGGTAAAAAAGATACGCGTAGGCGGCGCGATCGGATCGCCCTACCCTGCCGCGTAACTGATAAAGCTGAGAGACGCCGTACATGTCGGCGCGATCGATTATGATGGTATTAACATTGGGTATATCAATGCCGTTTTCTATTATTGTGGTGGAAACTAAAACATGAAAACCGCCGTGAATAAATCGGCGCATTATGTCTTCCAGTTCGTTCGCGTCCATCTGTCCGTGTGCGGTTTCTACAAACATTTCCGGGACAAGGCGTTCAATTTTGGCGCGGGTTTCGCGTAATGTCTCAATCCGGTTGTGAAGAAAAAAGACCTGCCCTCCCC
>JAIRUC010000190.1 GCA_031254615.1 Treponema sp.
ACATTTATGCGAAGGTGATTTTATTATCATACCCAAGGGAACTTCTCACAGACCGGTATGCAAAGAATTAGTTAAGTGCCTGCTTATTGAAACAACAGGTACGCTTACAAAAGAAAATACAGGCGGAACATATTGCGAGTAGTATAAGCTAGGCTTTTTTTCCATTTACTCAATTAACTTTCTTATGCTTCCTGACAAAAAGCGGATCAAAATATTTTTCTATTTCAACCTTATTCAAAAAGTGTTTTAATACAAGACGGTAAACAAAAAACGAGATAGCAAGGGATAAAAGAAAAATTGAAGTGAATCCCCATTGGCGGCTCGATTCCGGCATCATCATCATAAAAAATTTCATGTACAAAAGCACAAACGCGATAAAACTGAATAACGCGACAAAAATATTAAACAGTGTCGCACCAAGAATGAATAACAGTGTATTGACTTTTTTATTCATTTGACTGCACCTCCTCTTTTTTACGTGAAGAAATAAATATCGATACAAACAGCAAAATACAGCATACAACTACAGATGAATCCGCAAGATTGAAAGTCGGCCAGCGGTCAAAACCTAAAAATCCGTAAAACCTTATGCTGATAAAATCCACTACCCCATCGGTTCTAAAAATACGGTCGATTATATTTCCAAGGCCTCCGCCGATTATGCCTGCCGCGGCCCATCTTTGGATTTTTGTAAAATCATCGGATTTGAAATAGTACCACAGCAAAAAACCTAAAACAAAAATGGGAATAATAACAAAGGCGATCTTTTTTATAGGATCGGGAAAACTATCACCAAGACTGAATGCTATGGCTTTGTTACGCGCATGATAAATCCACAGGAAGTCATTGTTAAAAACATCTTTAATTAACCCCATCCCCGGACTGAGTTTTACAATAATCGCTTTTGTCAGTTGATCCACAAGAATAATAATAGCCGTTAATGTCAACGGCAGTACTCTTTCTTTCTCTAGTTTCATCTTTATCTCCAATAACCTGATTTATAGACCTGTCGGTATATCTACAAATTCCGTTTCAATTCCAAGTTCGGCGGCGCAATGTTGCATAACAGCACGGACTCCCCAAACTTCGGTGTTGTAGTGGCCGCCGGCGATCATATTGAGTTTTGCTTCCAGACAATCATGATAAACCTGATGAGAGCTTTCGCCTGTTACAAATAAATCGACGCCGTCATTAATGGCGTCACGCGCGCTATCGGCAGCGCCACCGGACATAATCGCCGCGGTAGAAATTTCTTTTTTGCCGAAAGGAAAAATTCCCGCAGGCGGCCTGCCCATAAAATCGATTTTTTTTACCGCTTCTTCAATTGTAACCGGTTTGGGAAAAGTTCCCTTGTAACCGATTTTTCGTCCGTGGTAAGCGCCAAAAGGCTCGATGTTTTCCAACCCTAAAAGTTCCGCCAGAACGGCATTATTCCCCAGTTTTGGATGATGATCAAGTGGCAGATGTACCCCATACAGGCAGATGTTGTGATCAAGCAGAAACTTAATCCGCCGCCGCAAATTTCCCGTAACGGTAAGGGGCGCACCCCAAAACAATCCGTGGTGAACAAAGAGCAAGCCGGCATTTACCGCGGCTGCCTGTTCAAAAGTTTCCATCGAAGCGTCAACTCCAAAGGCGATTTTTTTTACGGCCGCACCGTCGTTATCAACCTGAATTCCGTTAAGGGAATTGTCAGTTCCAACAAAGCCGTCTATTTCGAGAAAACTTTTTATAAACTCATCGAACTTTTTTGTTGTTATTTCCAACTTTTCATTTCCTTCTATAAACAGTATAGCCTTATATCACAATATTAACCAGTTTGTCAGGGACGGTGATAACTTTATTTACCGTTTGTCCTTCCAGCCACTTTTTAACATCGGGCAAAGAAAAAGCGGTTTTTTCCAGTTCATCTTTGGCGGTTCCGGCGGCGGCGGTAAATTTGCCGCGAATTTTGCCGTTCACCTGCACCACGATATTTACTTCGTCATCGTGCGTTAGCGCGTCATCATAAACCGGCCACTGGCTGGCGGAAACTGTGTTCTTGTTGCCCAGCTTTTCCCAAAGCTCCTCGCCAAGGTGAGGCGCGTAAACGCTTGCCATGATCCCAAGCGGCTGCCACATTGCCTGCGGGATTTCCGCAAGTTTGGCAAGTTCGGTTGAGTAGATCATCATCTGGCTGATCGCCGTATTAAAGCAGAGGTTTTCGGTGTCATGCGTCACTTTTTTTATGGTGCGGTGCAAAAGTTTTTGCAAAGGAAGGCCGCCGGCGGCAGGAGTTCCGGGAGCGGCGTCGCATTGGGGCTTTTCACCTATCGCCCACAGCCGTTCCAAAAAACGTGACACGCCGGAAACGCCGGACATATTCCACGGCTTGCTGACTTCCAGCGGCCCCATAAACATTTCGTATAACCGAAGTGAATCAGCTCCGTATTCTATAATCACATCGTCGGGATTGACCACATTGCCCCGGCTCTTGCTCATCTTCTGATTGTCCTCGCCAAGAATCATCCCCTGATTGATCAGCCGCTGAAAAGGTTCGACAGTGTTCACAAGACCAAAGTCATAAAGAACTTTGTGCCAGAAGCGGCTGTACAAAAGGTGAAGCACAGCGTGTTCAGCGCCGCCGACATATAAATCCACGGGCAGCCAATAGTTGATTTTTTCGTTAGCCGCAAATTCCTTGTC
>JAIRUC010000007.1 GCA_031254615.1 Treponema sp.
AAAGCCCTAGGGGTATCTGTTGAGTATTTGGTAACAGGCAAGGACAGCAAAAAAGACCGCCCTCTATCCTCTTTGCACAGCAACATACAGGAAATCGCGCTGGTTTCCGAACGCTTAACCCCCAAAGACCGCTTTATAATCCTCAATTTAGCCCGCCTGATGCAGGGGAAGAAATAACCCCCCATTTGACTTCCTTGAAAAACTTTCGTATTATTAAATAAGGACTAAATAGTCTTTCAGCTTGTATTGGCAGACCGCCTGTATTGACAGGCAAGAATCGCCCTTATGGGGGTTCTTAAATTAAACGGGAAGCGTTTTTCGTTCCCAAAGAGGAGTCTTCCATGAAAGGACAAAGAAATTACATGGATCTGGGAAGCATTTTTGATGAGATTTTCGAAGCGGCCCAGGAGTTTAAAGACGAGTTTCACCGGAATTTTCAATATGATCCGGCAAAATTCAACAACGGGCCGTTTGCCTTCGGCAAACAATTCTTCGACGAAAACACGGATTATTACCCAAACTATTCGTACCCGCCGATGAACGCGTTTATGACAGAGGACAGAACCCTTGTGTTTGAATTCGCTCTTGCCGGTTTTGACGAAAAAGACATCAGCCTTTCTTTTCAGGGCGATTACATGGTCTTTTCGGCAAAGATTAACAGTGCGGCGGCAGAACAGTCCGCTGACGATCCGGTGAAATACCAGGCGGAAGAAAACGTCCGCTATTTCAAACGCCGCTTAAAATTAAAGGACATCGAAAAGCAAAAATACTTTGTTCCGCTGGACAAATACGCGCAGGACAAAGTAAAAGCGGTTTACAAGAACGGAATACTCCGCATTTCGATCCCGCCCAAGGACGAGCCGGATCAAAATGACGGAATAAAGATTGAAATCGTAAAAGAAGGGAACTAATACCCCGCCGCAGCGTTGCCTGACAAAAGTTTCACCGCGGAGCTTGTGCCGATACGCGCGGCTCCGGCGGTGATAAACGCTTCCAGGTCTTCGCGTGTTTTTACACCGCCCGCGGCTTTGATTTTTACCGCAGGACCGATGTGCTTCTTAAAAAGTTCAACATCCGCAAGTGTCGCGCCGGCTGTTCCAAAGCCGGTTGATGTTTTGATAAAATCGGCTTTGGCTTCGGTAACAATACCGCAAAGGCGCACCTTTTCATCTTCTGTCAGATAACAGGTTTCGATTATCACTTTAAGAATTTTTGTGCCGCAAGTCTTTTTGATCAGCTTTATTTCTTCCAGTACAAAATCAAAGTTTCCGTTTTTGACATCGGCAATATTGATCACCATGTCAATTTCATTCGCGCCGCTTTGAATTGCGCGTTCCGCTTCAAGAACTTTTGCGGCAGTAATGCTGTAGCCTAACGGAAAACCGATTACGGTACAAATATTTAAAGTGTCTCCGTATGCGTTTTGAATTGGCTTAACATAAGAAGGGGGAACGCATACGGAAGCAGTCTTAAACTGCACCGCCTCATCGCAGAGGGTTTTAATCTCCTGCCATGAAGAAGTCGCTTTTAAAAGAGTGTGATCTATATGGGCTAATATTTCAGTATCAGTCATATATTAATGTAAAAAGAAACGCAGGATAAATATTACAAAGAGTACCCAAGTTACTACTGTAATATCCTGGAATTTACGGGCCGCGACTTTAAGAACCACATAGGAAAGGACTCCGTATACTATACCTTCCGCAATACTGTACGCAAAAGGCATCATCACAATCGCGAGAAACGCGGGGATGCCTTCTGTCGGATCGGTAAAATCAATGCCGGTTACGGGCTGCATCATGAGGAAGCCGACAAAAATCAAAGCCGGCGCTGTTGCCGCACCGGGGATGAGAAGGAACAGGGGCGAAAGGAACAACGCGAGCAGAAACAGTATCGCGGTAGTAAAACTTGTAAGACCTGTGCGCCCTCCGGCGGCGACGCCCGCACTGCTTTCCACATAACTCGTAACTGTTGAAGTACCAAGAGCCGCGCCCGCGACAGTACCAACCGCGTCTGCGATAAGAGCCTGCTTAACATTGGGAATGTTGCCGTCTTTGTCAATAAGTTTTGCCTGTGTCGTAACGCCGACGAGGGTTCCGATGGTATCAAAAATATCAACAAACAGGAAAGTAAAAAACACGATGAAGAATTTAAAAGTTAAAATTGTCGCGGGAGTAAAATCAAACTGGAAGAACAACGGAGCCGAGGGAACGCTAAACGGTTTCCAGCCCTCCGCTACCTGAGTAATTCCCATGGGGATACCGATAATTGTGGCGGCAATAATTCCAATAAGAATGGCTCCCGGAACTTTAAGAACATAAAGTACAGAGATAATGATTAATCCGATAAAAGCCAGTAATGGGGCGTTAATGCCCATTTCGCCCAAACCAACAACTGTTCCCTGACCCTGTATAACTATACCGGCGTTTGAAAAACCAATCAGAGCGATAAAAAGACCGATACCTACGGCAACGGCTTTTTTAAGGTTAGCGGGAATAGCTTTTATGATCGCCTCACGGACATTGAATAATGAAAGAATGATGAATACTATACCTTCAAGAAAAACCGCGGTTAAAGCGATCTTCCATGACAGGCCCATCCCCATACATACCGTAAATGTAAAAAAGGCGTTAAGCCCCATACCCGGCGCCAGAGCGACAGGCAGGTTGGCGAAGAAAGCCATAACCAATGTTGCAATGGCGGAAGCAATCGCAGTAGCGGTGAAAACCGCTTGCGGTGTCATTCCGTCGCCAAGCAAGCCCAACATTCCCGGATTTACAGCCAGAATGTAAGCCATGGTTAAAAAGGTTGTGAGACCCGCTAAGATCTCCCGCTGGTACGTTGTACCGTTTTCCTGCAGCTTAAAAAGCTTTTCCATAAACCATCTCCTTTAAAAACTTTATTTCTACTTTACATATAACGGTCGTTCAACATATTTGGTGTGCAGCAAAGAGTGCGCCTTGTGTCCGCCGGGCTCGCCGAGGAATTCCTTGTAAACCTGTGTTATGCACGGATTCTGATGCGAACAGCGGAGCTTTGATTTTTCATCATCGGTGTACAAGCCTTTTATCCTCTGCTGGCGGATTTCGTCTGTAGCGCCATAAGGCTGTCCGCCGCCGGCGACGCATCCGCCGCGGCAGGCCATTACCTCAATAAAGTGATACGGCGGCTCTTTGCCGGCCTTGCGCGCTTCACGGATTTTGTCCAGCACGGCGGCGATGTTGCCCATCTGGTGGGCGACGGCGATGCGGATTTTTGTCCCGTTGCCAAAGTCAACTTCCCCTTCCTTTACGCCTTCCATTCC
>JAIRUC010000010.1 GCA_031254615.1 Treponema sp.
ATTGGGAGGATATTTGCACGTAATATCCTCTTGACAGAAGATGGTTCTATTGAAAGTTTCATCTATATACCGGGAAGAGCGGGTTTTAGGATAAACGCAGACGGCTTTGCTGAATTTTGCAATGTAGTGGCTAGGGGACGTATTGAGGCGGAGGAAGGCTTTTTTAGAGGACGTGTAGAAGCGGATAGTGGAACTTTTAGGGGACGTATTGAGGCGGGGGAAGGCTTTTTTAGAGGGTTGCTTGAAACTCCCACATTAAGGTCGAGTACAGAAGTTTTATATGCGAATCAAAGAAATTATAGCTCCGGATTGTCTGTACTAACATTATTACAGCAAGAGGCTTCCATATGGGGTCAGTCTACTGGTTCATTAATTATGGATACAGCAGTATCAGGAACATATGGAAGTAATTCACTATCACGGATTTATTTTCATTATACTTATCGAAGCATACAGGAAGGTTATATAACACTTACATTTTCAAATGGGAATACTCAAACGATTACAGAATTACAAAAATTATCCTCCAATTTATCTTTCAGACGTATAACAGAAGGTTGGAGTATATCAATGAGAAATCTGCCAACAGAAAATCCAAGAATACCCAATGTCTTATGGAGAGATGGAACTACACTAAAAATTAGTGATGGTTAATTTATTTTTTGAATGTGTATGTGTACATTTTATCTTCTAAAAACTTCCCATATACCCTATAGATGGGGTAATTGCAAAACCAGAAAAATTAGTTTTCTTGCCAGAATATTCTTGACTTATTCCATCTGTAACCACTTCGACAGTTTCATCTCTATTAAATTTATAATCTATTCTTGCTCCAAAGGTAAGATAACTTTTAATATTTCCAATGCTCCCTAAAAAATAATTTCCAAAAATACTATAATAGAATCCCATGCTGTATATTTTATCAATAAATATGTCTGTACTAATATCATATACAACATTTTTCATCGTCCCAATTATAGATTCAGTTGACCACACTGTAGCTGAAAGCCCTAAATCCCATTGAATTCCAAAATTATAATTTATAGAATAAGCAAGAGAGAGTCCAAAAAATAAATCTAATTTATAGCCTGTATCATTATCAATAATAACTTGCATTTCATTAGATTGGAGTTGATTTATATAATTATCATTGTAAGCGGAAAACCAAGCCTTAAAATCGCCGCCAAAGAATAAACCTATATTTTCAATGAAAAAATATCTTAATGTTATATTAGTATTTAACCCATTAAATGTTCTTTTTGTTGCACCATCATAATCGTCAATATTAAAAAACCATCCAAAACTAGGTTCTAATTGAAATTCGGCAAAAGCAAAACCGGATACTAATATGATAAATGTTAGTACTAGAACAAACTTTTTCATAATTACCACCTCCCTCATTCTAACATATTTTTTTATAAAGATACGCCTATAGAATCAACAGGCTTTGCAGGATAACACGCTAAAAAACACGATAAAACAGACATTAAAATGGCGTTTTTGCCAAACTAAAAGATAATTTTTGCCAAAACGTGTGCACGGTTACAACCTCTTTTTATGGGATAAATTTGCCCAAATAAAAATGCAATTTTCTTATTTCGTATATCAAACAGGGAAAACCCTGCTTGTATATATTTCCCCGTTGGGGAAAAGGCCGCCACAAGGCGGGTAAATAACCATGTTTACCCGCTTTCGCCAATTTTATTGGTACATCAGCAGGGTAGCACAAAAGGAGTTAACTATGAAAAACATGATTAAACTAATCGGGATTATCGCCCTTGTTGCGGTAATCGAATTTTCAATGGCCGCCTGCGGCGATGACTCAGGCGGCGGAGGTAACGTTCTGCCAGCGGCCAAAGGGTATCTAACCATCAATGGCCTGGAAGAGTATAACGGCAAGTATGTCTTTGTAATTACCTTTAAACCTGTGCATTTATTTGGCCTTGTGGAAGAGGGTAAAGATGATCCAAAAAATTACTACCAAAAATTGGCAGCGATTTCAGATGGTGAAGCTGTAGTTCCCATGTACAAGGTCAACGATGCAGATAGTACTGTCATAGCTTACGAGGGGAATGACACTAATCTTTCTCTAGATGTCGAAATCTATAATGAAGTATCTGGTAAAGGTGAGGCTGTAGTTGAAAGAAAGTTAAACACAAGTTTCTCGAACGGGAACGCGACGGTCAGTTGGTTGTAGACGCAATGGTACCAGCTACCACTTTTTCATAGTATCGTTAGCTGACATGCCTACACTATTTGTAACGTAGGCACTCACCCGCTCACTCAAACTGATAATTCTCCAGCTTATACTCCTCAATCAGCCCCTTAAGCGTCTTCCTCAAACTGTCATTTAACGGAACCCCGGTATCTTTTCTGGAAAGCCACGCAAGATATTCCTTCTCGCCGGCGGTGTAAATGCGGGACTGGCCGGGCGCTTTTGCGGAGGCTCGAAGTTCACGCAGAATGTCGCCGGTTGTTTTTTTGAATTTGTCTGGCTCCACAAAGGCGTTTATGTCCATGGCGATAAAAAAATGCCCCAGATGATACGGAACTTTTTTGCCGTTTGCGTCAAAGCCGTTCAGCGCTTTTAAAAACTGCCCCTGCTGTAAAGCGGCGCTGAGTATTTCCACAATTGTCGCGTAACCGTAGCCCTTGTAACCTGCCGTATCTTCGCCAAGACCGCCGAGCGGGGCAAGGGCACAGGTGTCTTTTGTAAGACCAACAAGAGCTTTGGCGGGGTCTGTTTCGCTTGTGCCGTCACGGTTTATGACCCAGCCTTCCGGCATGGTTTTGTTGATGCGATCGTAATGTTCAATTTTGCCCCTCTGCGAAACAGAAGTAGCGCAGTCAAGCACGAATGGAAAATCCTCGTCTGTGGGAAGGCCGACTGTCAGCGGATTTGTGCCTAACATATTGTCAATCCCGAAAGTGGGAGCAATCGAAGGGCGGGCGTTTGTTCCGGTCATGCCGATCATATTTTCCTTCGCCGCCATTGTCGCGTAATAGCCGGCAATTCCGTAGTGAGTGGAGTTACGCGCAACAACCATTCCAAGACCGTACTTTTTCGCCTTGTCAATTGCCATCTGCATTGATTTTTTCCCGATAACGTGACCCATTCCGTCATGGCCGTCAACAACCGCTGTGGCGAGATGATCCTTCACTATTTCAAAATTGGTAACGGGGTTTTGAATTCCGTCTTTGATTCTGTCAATGTAAATGGGCTTGAACCTTCCCACTCCGTGCGAGTCAATTCCGCGCTTGTCGGATTCAATCAGTATATCGGCGCAAATTGCCGCGTCTTCTTTTGGAACTCCTACCTTTACAAAAACATCCTTCATGAAGGATTCCAGTTTGTCAAAACTCGCGTAACCTGCTGCCATTATTTTCTCCCTGCGATAATAAGTTTAGCTGCCCGCTTGTCGTAAGGACTTTCGTCCCAGTCGCCGAAAATTTCCACTTTGGAAAAACCGGCTTCGAGCAGCAACGCCCTTAACTCCGACGCGGAATAAAGACGCTGGATAAAAACCTTCTCGATTCTTTTTCCGTCTTTAATCAGTATCCAACGATTTTTTAAAAATGTCCATGAGTCCAGCGACTCATATTGAGTGAGCACCGTAAAACCGGCGCGCTCAAACCACTCGCTCTCGACAAAATCGCGGACGGCGATTTCTTTTCCAAGAGTTTCAATTATAAAAGTGCTGCCTTTTTTTAGTGACTCGTAAACGTTACGCACCAGCAAAAGATCGTCTTTTTGGCTGGAAAAATAACCAAATGAAATATAGAGGTTTACTGCAAGATCAAAAAAATCAGGCCTGACGAAATCTCTCGCGTCGGCTTTTACATATTCGATATTCAGCTTTTCGAGGGCGGCTTCTTCTTTTGCTGTTTGCAGATAACTTTCGGTAATGTCAACACCGGTTACGGAAAAACCCCTGCGGGCAAGTTCCGCGCTTATTCTGCCAAAGCCGCAGCAAAGATCGAGTACTTTTGGACTTGATTGTATTTTGGAAGTTTCGCCGTCAAAATCAAAATTGGCAAGGCGGGTAATTCCGCCAACAACTGCCGGCACTTCTTTCCAACGCGCGTCATCAAACATAATGGGAGCATATTGCTCCCAGAAGTTTGAGTCATTGAACCATTCGGTATTTTCGCCGTAAGACAGCTTGTTTTCCAATCCTAGGCGACCGAAGCGTCCATTATTGGATTAAGATATCCGGTCTGTACACAAATATTAAAAAGATGCCTCGTAATGGTCTCTTCTGTTGTTTTTATGTACCCATTGTTGCAGCGGGTGAAACGAACAAGAAATTCATTATCCAGTTCCTGCAGAACATCAATGTACTCTGTATTGCCCGGTAAACACTTAATACTATAACGTTTCATAGTATTTATATCGGAAAATTAACCTGTCAACTTGAGAATTTTCCAAGTTTAATTTACACTGAAAAAATGAAGATTCGGATAAAGATGTTCATGGTTGTTCTGCCGCTGATTATTGTCCCCCTTGTTCTAACGGAGACGGCGTCTTATTTTAACGCGGTAAACGGAGTTACCCGTCTTGGCCGCCAGCTTTTGGGCTTTAAACTTGGGGAACTTGAAAAGTTTGCGAACAGCCAATGGACGCTTTTGGCAGAAAATAATTTTGACGAAAATCAGGGCATGATTGAGGCCGCAAAAAAAGCGGTGGAACAATACGGGCGTAGTATTGTTTTAAGCGATACAGAAATTATCTTTGCAGTTGATAAAGATGGGAAGACCGAAATGGCAAGCTCGCCTCCGGGACTGCTTGCCGCTGAAACTCCCGTACTTTTACAGATGTTAGCTGCCGAAAACCGTGGGCTTCAAACTGCAATTATTGGCAAAGAAAAACGGATTTTTCAATCTTTTTACTTTGCCCCTTTTGACTGGTATATTCTGATCAGCGAAAAAGAAGATGTTTTTTATCACGATGCGAGAAATATCGCCTTTCAAACTATCGTTTCGCTGTGCGCCGCGCTCGCTCTGGCGGTTCTTCTTCTTATACTGATTACAAGCCGCCTTACCAAACCGCTTGGAAATATAGTAAAGGCGATGACGGGAATAATCGAAAAGGCCGATCTTTCATCCAGAGTTGAAGTTGAGTATAACGATGAAACCGGCAATCTTGCTATGACATTTAACAAAATGACGGAAGAGCTGGACAGCGCTTACGGGCAGATAAAGCGTTACGCGTTTGACGCCGTTCTTGCCGGAAAAAAAGAAGAACGCATCCGCCAGATTTTTCAAAAGTACGTCCCCAAGGATGTAATAGAGCGTTTCTT
>JAIRUC010000084.1 GCA_031254615.1 Treponema sp.
TTTATGCTTGTATGCGTTTTCACCTAACTTATACCTCTCCGCTGTCCGGGCGTCGGTTTTATGCAGCTCCCCTTTTACAAAATGCGCGTAAAACTCGGCGGCCTTCTCTGTCGATTCAGTATTCACACCTCCGATTATCCGGTCATTATTCTCCAGATCAAACAGGATATTACCCGGCATTATCCGCTCAGGGCAATAGGCGGCATAGATTTTATCTTTCAAATCCGGGCGTTCTTTATAAATAAACGCGGAGATTTTTTCGGTGGTCTTAACCGGCGAAGTTGATTTTATGACCAATAAATTTCCCGGACGCAGGAAGGGAAGCGCCGTGCGTACTGCGGATTCCACCGGAGAAATACCGGCGCGGCGGTTCGTTTTAAACGGAGCAGAAATAAAAAAGGCCTCCGCCGGTTCCGGCGTTAACGACGCTTTCAAATTGCCGCCGGTAACAGCTTCCCGTATCATTTTTTCCAAGTCGGGGTCGGGAAAACACACTTTTCCCAGATTAAAGGCATTTACAGCTTCAGGATTTACATCAACACAGGTAACTTGAATTCCCCTGTTTGCAAGAACTGCGGCTGTTGGAAGCCCTATATATCCTAATCCCATAAAGACTGCTTTCATTACATTATTTCAAATTATTCACTTTTTAGAGCAAAACGAGACCAAACCACTCAAAGAATGGCTTTTTTCCCTGTTCTTCTAACCCTGCCGCCGCCGAAACAGGCTGGTCTGGTTTCACCGCACTGGCTGCAACAGCCGGCCGGTGTTATGTCTAAAAACCTGCTTTTTTAGGCAGATTGCACTATTTTCGTAACCAACTAATACCACTGGTAATAATATACTATTATCCATTTGAGATCAAGCAAGCCAGTCTTTAAATTTTATCTATGGAAGAAGCCGAACTGCGCCGGGTTTTAAGCCTTAATATCAAGCATTACAGGGGTCTTAGAAGGTGGTCACAAGTAGTACTTGCCGAAAAAATAGGTATTTCTACTAATTTTTTGGCTGATATAGAGACCGGAAAAAGCTGGGTATCGTCTATTACCCTGACAAAACTGGCAAATATCTTTGAGGTTGAGGTTTATGAGTTGTTTAAGTCCCCAAAAACGCCTAAAGATGAGACAAAAGAAGTCATTAAGAGCATTGTGAACGATATTTCGGTAACTATTGAGCACTCTTTAAAGCAAATCACTATAAAATATCTGAATTAAAACTTTATATTTTTAAATCTTTGCATACGATACTGCAGGGTATCATTTTTATTGAATTTCAAAACTTCTACATTTAAAATACGCTGTTCGGGGCTTGGGTGGGTCGAATAAAAACCGCCGCTTTGAGAGCCCTTATTGCTCTGTAAAACCTTCAATACCTCGATAAGCGCGTTTGGATCGTATTCCGCCTTTGCAAGCATTGCTACAGCTTCAAGATCGGCTTCAAATTCCTGAGTTTGGGAATAACCGCTTCTTAGAAGAATGTCTACGGTCTTTGTTATGGAGTCACGAAAACCTGCGGCGCGCGCCGCTTCTGCGGAATGGCTTGCGGCAGTACTAGACGCCCAATCCGCTATAGAGGACAGTTCATTTTCAAGTTTTGTCTCGTTGATAATGTTAATGCCGTGCCTTAACATGATATGCGCAAGTTCATGGGCAATTACCGCGGCTAACATATCTTCGGAAGACGCGGATTCCACCAATTTTTTGGTAACAAATATGTGGCCGCCGGGAGTGGCAAAAGCGTTAAATTCGCCACTGTCAAGAATCATTACAAAATAACCTTTGTAGGCAGACTGATGAGCAGAATTAATCACAAGCGCCTGACAGATGCGGTTCAAATATTGAGTTGCTTCCGGATTGTTATACAGTTTATAGGTAGTTAAAATATTTGCAGCTACCGCGCGCCCAAGATAATAGGCGTCTATAGGGGAAAAATCATCATCCGCATCTGTTTGAGAAAAAGCAAAGGCGCTTATACAAAACATCAATACAAATAAAAATAATAACTTCCGCATATTAACAATATAAACCTTTCTACAAAAAATTCAATCAGTCTGCTTACAATGTCTTTTTCTTTGCCGGTTTAACCTTGCTCAATTCCCTGACTTCCCGGATAAGGTCTTTGTCCTTGGTAATTTCTTCAATTACTGCGGGAAGGCGGTACGTCCAGTTAAATTCATTTAAAGTGCCGGGAACATTAATGCGCTCGGATGCAGGATCGGCGGCGTACCATTTATTTGAAAGGTGAAGCAGGTCCTGTATCTGGAAAACACGGAAGCGCGAACGGGCTGTGGCTGTCTTTGACAGAATAGTTTTTGCGGTGCCGGGATTGTATACCTTCGGCAATGACGGAACGCCGATAAATCCCGAAAATTGACCCTGATTCGCCTCTTTTTCCCACCATTCCCTGACAGTGGAACTGTCGTGAACAGCGGGAGTACAAACGCTCAACTGGGGATATTCTTCAAACGGCACATAGGGCTGCCCTTCTCTGCCCCAGTCGCGGTGCCAGCGTACAACTCTAAGCCCGAGTATTTTCAGTTTTGTAAGAACTTTTGGAACACAGGCCGGCACTGCTCCCAAGTCTTCCGCGCAGGGAAGCATGCCGGAAGATTCTGCCAATACCGAAAGAAGTTTTTTGCCCTGCGCTTCCCAGGCTTTTTCGGATTTTATGCGGCGTTTTTCCAAAAAGGCTTCCAGCTCTTTCTTTTCATCGGCCGAAAAACTGTTATACGCCTTGGAATTTCTGAAATTCCAAACAGGAAAAAACTTTCTTTTATCATATTCAATAAATATCCTGTCGTGCCATTCTTTCATCAGATAACTGTGAGCGGCAGGATGAAGGTCAAGGGCTTCGATATCCTTCTCTCCCTTGATTTTCTTCTTAAAGAGCCACAACTCTTCACTATCTACCCGGTCCAGCGCTTTGGAAAAAATTTTATTGGCCGCGGCTGTAATTTCCGCTTCGGTAAAATCTTTGCCCCAGTTACCGCGCAGGGCGTCCCAAATTTCCGATGTGGGAATGTGCGGCTGAGTTACCCAGCGGAATCTGCTCTTGTCATAATTCAGTTTTTTTAAATCACCTGCGGTAATTGGCGTATATGGCACATAACGTCCAAGAGCCGCCGAATGATCGTTACGGGAACACGCCCAAATACGGAAGAATCCCAGCACATGATCGATACGGTAGGCCTGATAATATTTTCCCGCCGCGGCAAGGCGCCTTCTCCACCATGAATAGTTATCCTTCTCGTGAGCTTCCCAGTTGTAAATAGGGAACCCCCAGTTTTGTCCGTCGGGGCTGTACATGTCGGGAGGAGCGCCCGCGGAAAGGTTCTGGTTAAATAAATCAGGATACGCCCAAATGTCGCAGCTGTCCTCGTTCATTAAAATCGGCAGATCGCCTTCCAAAACGATACCCGCCTCGGCAATTGCTTTGGCGGCTTTGGAGAACTGGGTATCCAGCGCAGTCTGAAGCCATACCCAGAACAGGTGATCTTCAAGTAACGCTTTATCTTTCCAAAGGCTTTCAATATCGGCGCCGGATACAGTGTGGTACTCCTGCCACTCTTTCCATGATTTTCCTTCGTTTACTTCTTTTAACCTTCGGTATACGGCATATTGCTTAACCCATGAATTCTGCTCGATCCATTTAGCAAGGCTTCCGCCGGCGGCGCTTTTGGCTATTTCTTTGCTGTTGGCGTCATAAAGCGCCCTGCATATTTCCAGTTTTTCTTTAAGAACTTTGTAATGAGAAAAACGGGTTTCTTTATCGAATTTGTTTTTTGCTTCCTTGATTCGTTTTTTTATTGAATTATCCGCTGTTTTGAATTCTTCCAAATCTTCAATTCGCAGGTACAAGGGGTGCAGTCCGAAAGCGGTCAGGCTTGAATATGGGGAGCTTTCATAGCCGGTATCATTTACAGGTAACAGCTGAATTAGTCCAAGCTTCATTCTTTTGCAAAGATTGGCAAAAACGGCAAGATCGGAGAATTCCCCGACACCCATTCCGTGCTTGCTTCGCAGGGCTCCTACCGGAACCACCACGCCAGTCAGTCTTTTATCGGTTGCCTTTTTTTGCATATCAGCCTCCTTTACCCGGAATACATCCAGTATAATGGCAAATCACAAAACGGTAAACAAAATATTGCAAAAAAACGCCATATTTTCTATACTTATGTAACTTATGAATGAAATCTTGAAAGAAAAAATAATGGAGGCTTTCTCTTCGGTACTGCCGATTACCGCTATTGTTCTTATAGCCAGCGTGGTTTTGACACCCATGCCGTCAGGGACAATATTGATGTTTCTGGTCGGGGCCGCCCTTCTGATTATCGGGATGGGCTTTTTTACCCTGGGCGCGGATATGGCAATGATGCCGATGGGAGAAGGCATAGGTGTCGAGTTAACCAAAAGTTCAAAATTACTGTTGATTATTTTAGTCACGCTGGTAATCGGATTTATCATTTCAGTTGCCGAGCCGGATTTGCAGGTGCTTGGAAGGCAGACCCCTTCCATTCCCGCGTCTATATTGATAATTACCGTATCCGTAGGAGTCGGAGTGTTCCTGATGCTCTCTGTGCTTCGGCCTCTTTTAAAGATACGGCTTTCTTCCATGCTCATCTTTTTTTACATAGTAACTTTTATTGTGGCGTTTTTTGCACCTGACACTTTTGTTCCTGTGGGTTTTGATTCAGGCGGCGTTACCACCGGCCCTATAACAGTACCTTTTATTCTGGCGATGGGAGCCGGTATTGCCGCAATCCGCAGCGATAAAAGTTCGCAGGAGGACAGTTTCGGGCTTGTGGCAATGTGCAGTATCGGGCCGATTCTTGCGGTACTTCTTCTTGGTATTTTTTACAAGCCCACCGAAATTGAATTAGAAACAGCTACGGTTTATGATGCCGCTAATTCAAGGGATGTGGTCAAATACTTCGCCATTGAACTGCCGCATTTCCTTGAAGATGTATTAATTGCGTTAGGCGCCATTGTGATTTGTTTTGTTATATTCCAATTCTTTACACGGCGTTACAAGAAACATCAGCTTGGCCGTATCGTGGTTGGTTTTTTATACACTTTAATCGGTCTTGTAATTTTTCTGACAGGGGTAAACGTAGGATTTTTTCCGGTAGGCCAGCTTTTGGGCTCTCAGCTTGCGTCCTCACCTTTTAAGTGGATTTTAATTCCGCTTGGGACTCTTGTCGGTTACTTTATTGTGGCGGCAGAACCCGCGGTTCACGTTCTCAATAAACAGGTTGAAGAAATTTCCTCCGGCGCAATAACGGTAAAGATGATGAACCGGGGGCTTTCTATGGGAATGGCTTTGGCTCTTACCATTACCATGATCCGCATACTTTTCAGTATTCCCATCATGTATATTTTGATACCCGGTTACATCTTTGCGTTGATGCTTACTTTTTTTGTGCCGCCTATTTTTACGGGTATCGCTTTTGATTCAGGCGGGGTATGTTCAGGGCCTATGACCTCGACATTTCTTCTGCCTTTTGCAATGGGGGCCTGCAATGGTGTCGGCGGAAATCTTATGATTGACGCTTTCGGCGTTGTCGCGATAGTCGCCATGACGCCCCTCATTGTTATTCAATTAATGGGGCTTGTTTATCAGTTCAGGACAAAACATGTGGCTGTCCTTACCATGCAGCAGACTGCCGCTATCAGCGCCGCAGCCAGCAAAAACATCAACTGGGGCAAAATTCATGTTTACGGAGAGGAAGCGTCTTCGCGCTAGGAGTATAAATGGCAAAAAAATCGGTTATTTCAAAAATCCTCTCTAAACTGCCTTCGCAATTAGGCGCGCAGCAGGATGTTAAAACTGAAAAAACTGTGCGTGTAAAAACGCCGAAACTTAAACTTGTCATCTTTATAGTAGATTGGATACGCGCCAATGTTGTTACCGATGTTTGCGTAACAGAAAAGGTGCGTTTCCATTTTACCAGTGTAGGAATGGGGACGGCCAGCTCCGAAATACTTGACCTTCTTGGCGTCGGTTCCGGCGAAAAAGCCGTAATTTTTTGCCTTGAACAAGAAATAGGCGTACAAGTTTTGATGAAGGAAGTAAGGAAGGAACTCAAATCACACGGTCCCGGAATGGGGATTGCGTTTACTGTTCCGCTTTCCGCTGTTAACGATCCGATTTTACTGGTTTTTAAACAAAGTATTTTAAAGAGTGAAAAAATTTCCGGGAAGAATTCAGATAAAGGAGCGAATATGACGAGTAAATATTCACACGATTTAATCGTATCCATTGTAAATCAAGGCTACACTGACGAGATAATGAACACGGCAAGGGAGGCCGGAGCAAGAGGAGGGACGGTGATACACGCCCGCGGCACAGCGCACGAGGGGGCTGTAAAATTCTTTGGTATTTCGGTACAGGATGAAAAAGAGATGATTTTTATACTTGCCGCCAGCGACAAAAAAGTTCCCATAATGCAGGCGATCAGTGAAAAATACGGCCTTAACACCGAAGCCCACGGACTGGTTATTTCCCTGCCCGTTGACAATGTATTGGGACTGAACGCGGAGTAATTCTACTGTGCGCCGACCGTTTCACGGTATAGTTCGCGGTTTAACATAGACAAAACAAGTACCGTTCCTACGGGCAATTTGTAGGGGAGCGTAAATTCACCGCCAAGGTAATCCGTTGTAAAAAGCCGGATTCTCTCTGCGGAAGGAAGCAGAGCTTCAAGGCGCACCGACAGCGGATAGGGATTTACCGGTATCGTATAACGGAAAAGGCCGAAAATCTCGTTATCTGCTATTTTTTCGGGTGATGTTACTGTTATGTCAACTATAGCGCTTAAAGGGGCGGTTGCGTTTCCGGGCGGCATTTGAGAAACTACGGCCTCCCCTTTTTCATTTTCGTTTCTGTCTCTTATGTTAAATTGAAAATTAATACCTGTATTGCCAATAACACCCAGCGCTTCTGTAAGCCCCATGCCTGTTAAATTGGGAACTGTGACAGCGGAATTTTCACGTCCCTTGCTTACAACAAACTCCAGTGTCATGGGACCGGAAATATCCGTTCCCGGCTCCGGTTTTTGGGCAAGAATCGTACCCGGCGTTTCGGAAGAAAAATCGTACATTACCGGCTCTCTTACGGAAAGCAAAGCAAGACCGCTGGTCTGCGTATAAAGAGCCTGTAAATCCATCTTTACATCATTTATATTGCGGCCGATAAAATTTTCCACTTTGTTTACAATTACTCCCTGACTTACAACAAGGCGAATGCGGCGGCCTGCTTTAACAATGGTTCCGGGCTTTGGCTCCTGCTCCATTATACGTCCTCTGTCACTGGAAGTTTGCGAATAACGCAGAAGAAGACGGGGGTACAACTCTTTTACCTGCAATTCAAGCAGGGCTTCGGTTAACTCCTTGCCCACCACATCGGGAACCATTGTCTGTTCCGCTCCACGTACCGCGATAAAAAAAACAGAAACGGCAATAATGCCGGCAAAAAGCACAAGAGCGGCGACCGATAAAATAAATACCCTTAAGTGATTCGACACATAATCTTCTATTGAACTTAAATCAAACCGTATACTCATATTTCCTCTATATTTAGCCTTAACTGCCCAACTGCGCGTTTATAAAATCACGCGCCCCGTTTAAAAAATCACGCCAAAAAAGCGCCTTTTTCCCCTGATACTGCAATTCCGTAACAGCGAGAATCCCATCTCCTGTTTGTATCAATATACCGGCCTGTTTGTCTATTCCCACAACCTGTCCCGGCTTGCCGTTCAGCGCATCGCCCAAGTAAACTTCTGCTTTTAATATATATAATTCACGCCCTCCATGAATAGTCCGGCAAAGCGGCCACGGATAAAAAGCGCGTATTCTCGCTTCTATTTCCGCCGCGCTCATTTTCCAACCGATAAGCCCGTTGTCTCTTGTAAACAGGGAACAATAAGTTGCCTTGCTGTGATCCTGCGGCTGGGCGCAGGCCTTTCCGGCGGCAATATTTTTCAGTACTTCCGGCAGAATAACAGCCGCCTTTTGCGCCATTATTTCGCCCAGCGAGCCTGCTGTTTCACTTCCCGTTAGCCGCAAATTTTCGCGCGTGAGAATATCTCCGCTGTCCATTTCCTGCGCCAGTGTCTGCACGGTAATTCCCGTTTCGGTATCGCGGTTTAAAATTGCGGCCTGTATGGGAGATGGCCCCCTGTATTTGGGCAGAAGGCTCGGATGAATATTTATCCCTCCAAGCGGAAACAACGCCAAAAATTTCGGGCCAAAAATACGCCCGTAGGCAAAAGTAACAAGCAGTTCCGGCTTTAGGGAACTCACCTGTTCCCGCGCCGCAGCATCAAGTTTGTGCGGCTTTAACACAGAAACGTGCGCGCAAATTTTTTCCGCCGCCTCCCCTATTTCCGTCGGCAAAGGCGTACCATGCCTGCCTTTGGATGTGTCAGGGTTTGTAAGCACGCCTGCCAATTCAACTCCTTCAGTCTTGCACAGCGCTTCCAAAGAGGGAATGGCTATGGCGGGGCTTGCGGCAAATAGAACCCTCACTTTAAATTTTTAACTCCCTTGCGGGCTGTCTTTTCGTATTTTGCCAAAAGCTTTTCTTTTTTTTGTTCTGTTATACGATCCAAAAAGAGAACTCCCTCAAGATGATCGTATTCATGTTGAATAACTCTTGCAAGAAGCCCGCCGGATTCCAATGTAAAAGGCTTGCCCTTTTCATTCCAAGCCTGAATCTTTACCGACTCGGAACGGACAACATCAACATAAATCCCAGGGACAGAAAGGCAGCCCTCCTCAAATTTGATTGTCTCCTGCGACGTTTCCAAAATTGAAGGATTGATAAAAACCCGTTCTTCGTCGCCTTCGATATGGACAACAAAAATCCGCTTCATCAAACCAATCTGAGGGCCGGCAAGCCCCACCCCGTTGTCCCGTTTAAGGATCTCCAGCATCTGCTTCGCTGTATCTGTAATTTCTTTGTTAATTTTATCGATTCTTTCCGCTTTCTGCCGCAGCAATTCGTTCCCAAGAGTGATAATTTGCATATATTGAGTTTACCGGAAAAAGGGGTTTGCTTCAATCCTTCGCAATTACTCACGTAAAACCTAACCATGAGTGGCCTTATTTATTCTTCTATAGTTTTATAATAGTCTTTTTGCAAAAAAATCAGTTTTTGATATAATTCTTTTATGGAATTTTATGCGGAAATTACCAAATCTAATATTCATAATTACCTGTGTGAATATGAAGTAATATTATGTAAAATAAGAAATTCAAGAATAAAAGCAAAGAAAATCGCTATCCTCGAAATGATTTTTTTGCAGACAGACAGCGGGGCATTGTTTATTAAGAATGGCCCGTTGGGAGATATAAAAGGGCTGGTTTCTTTCCTGTGTCCAAAAAATAATTTAGGTTATTTTAAAGACAGGCTTAAATTCCTTGGGTATTTCGACATATTTTACATATTGGATTTTAATAATTTAGAAACTAAAAAAAACATTAATTTGTATTCAATAAATCCTTTGGTATGGAAAGGGAAGAAATTCTCAATTGAAAGATTTTTCAGCCAGAATAAAAAAATATATGAAGAACAATCTCCGCATAACAGAATGTTCAGAATATATGATAATAACGGTGAAATAAAAGAGGTTTGCGGTTACCGCGGAGACGGCTCGGAGTTTGGCTCAAGAGCGCTTCCTGTGGAGGATGCAAGATGTATGGTAAATCTGTCACAACCCGGCAAGAATAAAAAAATGATAGATCCTTTTGCAGGCGCCGGCGGTATAATTTACCAATTCAAATATATAGTACCGGACGGAAATATGATCAGCGTGGATATAGACCCTATTCTAAAGCCCGGCCTTGAATATTACGGGGCAGCCCATTATATAAAAAATGCCTCAGGAATTTGTTTAACCGCGAATAGTTTTAATTCTGTAATCACAGAAGTGCCGTTTTCGGTTAACGCTTTAGATGATATTAATAATGCGTTAAGACAGTTAAGCTCATTTATTTCCAAGGATGGCGTTTTTATAATTATGTGCGGGAAAAATCAGTCAGGTGAAATACAAAAAACAATGGAAGAAATCAATAATTATTTACTGTATAAACATGAA
>JAIRUC010000092.1 GCA_031254615.1 Treponema sp.
TTGTGAAGATACCGTTCCGCTATTTCGCTAAAGGTTATCAGATTGAGGTCATAGTCCAGCTTGGGAAAAAACACATCACGGTTCTCCCCAAGAAGACAGGACATAAGGCACAACTCACCAGATTCCTGCGGAGTTACAAAATAACGGCGCACATCATTGGGCGCAGAAAGGGGCTGCTCTTTTTCCATGCGGCGGTTAAATCCGTAGAGCAGAGAACCGTCGGAAAAAGCGACGTTGGCAAAACGCGCGGTCGAAACCGGTAATTCCAGAGAACAGCGCATTAAAAACATTTCCATAATGCGCTTTGAAGCTCCCATCATATTGACCGGATTCGCCGCTTTATCGGTAGAAACACAAAAATACTTTCTCGCGCCTTTTTCTTTTGCCTGTTGAATCGTTTTATCAGTATTGAAAACATTTACATCTATCATCCGCATTAGAGTAAACGGGTCTTTCTCACTCCGCACATGCTTGAGGGCGGAAAGATTAAAAACATAATCATACCCCTGCCCGTTCAACATTAAGGAGTCAAAAATATCAGACCCGCAATCAATGGCAAAAGTGGCAAATTCGCCGTCAATATATCCAAGAGAACTGCGAATATCCCGAACAAGCTCTACCATATTGTTCTCGCTAATATCCACTACGTGTAACAACTTGGGATTACGCTTGAACAATTCACATACTACAGCAGAGCCGATAGAACCCGCGCCGCCTATCACAAGAAAGCGAGAAGAGGCAATAAGAGTTGAAAGTTCCTTTTCGTGAAGAGAAATATCAGCGTAAAATAACGGTTCGGTGCGCCCTATGAGGGAAAGTATATATGACATTTAACTAACCCTCACACTGCTGGGAATATTAACAAGACGATCTGCAATATATTCAGCATTGGGCATTTGTGTATGCTGACAATGCTGATACGGCGGTAATGTATGTAGCAATGTCCACGCAGGCCGGGTTTGAACTCCGTTATCGTTTGAATATTCAAGAAATTCATCACGCTGACTGCGATCATCAAGCAGAATGGCGTTTAACCAGTAATTCGATTTCGCGTTATCCGGCTCTGTAATGAATTTGATATCAAGTTTATCAAAAAATTGTTGATACATAAGCGCCGTCTCTCGTTTGCTTTCCAGTATCCGGTCAAAATACTCAAGCTGCGCCAAACCGACTGCCGCATTTAAACTGGGCATACGAAGATTGTACCCAACTTCATCATGATAGAATTCCCAACGGTGCGGACGCTTCGCAGTTGTTGAAAGATACCGTATTCTATTGGCAACTGCTTCATCATCGGTGATTACCATACCGCCGCCGCCTGTTGTCACCAATTTATTACCATTAAAACTTAATATACCTGCCCTGCCGAATGTTCCGGTATGTTTTCCATTGTAAAAACTTCCCAACGACTCAGCGGAATCCTCAATGAGCAGTAGTGAGTATTTATCACATATCGTTTGAATTTTATCTATCCGCACAGGATGACCAAACGTATGCATGGGAATAACAGCTTTTATTTGTTTTCCGGTTTTTTTATTAAAACATTCTCTGTTTTTAACTTCAGCGTATTCCTCAAGAAAATCAGCAAGGCTTTCAGGGGACATACCAAGGGTATTTTGTTCCACATCAACAAATACCGGCGCAGCTTGAGCATGAACAATCGCCGCAGATGTTGCCACAAAAGACAAGGATTGGGTAATAACTTCATCACCCGGATTAATTCCTATTGCCAATAACAGCATATGCAGGGCAGAAGTTCCATTAACCAAAGCCACAGCATACTTTGTGCCGGTTATTTCCTTGATTTTATCTTCCATACCCGCAACAAAGCGGCCTATGTAGGAAACATATTTGGTATCAATACACTCAGCGAGATATTTCTTTTCGTTGCCAAGGAATTCGGGGCAGTGGAGGAGAACAGGGATTTGATTAGGGTAGAGAGTTTTTATATATTCAGTGATTTGTTGGTTAAGAGACATATTTTTATCCTATTAAAAAAATCTTATATATTAAAATACTCGTTTTGCAGGATTACCAAATACAGTACAATTAGGAGGAACATTTCTTATTACCACAGAACCAATGCCAATTTTACTATTTTCTCCGATGGTCTTATTCTGCAAAATTCTTGTGCCATTGCCGATTTCAGCACACGAACCAATAGTTACATTTCCAGAAACACTTACATTACCATACAAAGTTACAAAACTCTCAAGTTTTACATCATGGCCAATGGCACAATTATGATTAAGTAAGACAAAATCACCTAGGAAAATATTCGCAAGTAATGTAGAATGATAACCAATAATACAACCTTTTCCAATCATAACAGTATCAGAATATTTTACATCATTTTCAATAATAGTAGGAAAAGAAATATTTTTTTTATAAGAAAACCTCTCATAAATTTGTTTCTTCGTTTGAGGGGTGCCAACTGCAATAGTAACATCAATATTGTCATTATAATTATGCAGCCAGGAATCGTCACCTAATACCGGAAAATTATTTATTATTTTATTTTGTAATTCAGGTGTATTGTCTATAAAACCCAGAATGTCATAGCAATTGTTTTTTTTATTTATATCTAATAACATAAATAAAATTTCACGGCCTAATCCTCCAGCACCTATAATTACCAGTTTTTTCTTTTCCACTACATTTTCCTCTATAGAATTTTTAACACACACCCCGCCCACGAAAGACCAACACCAAAACCAGCAAGTAAACTTTTCATTCCTCTTTTCAAACTTCCGGTTTTTATTGCTTCGCACATCGCAATGGGGATTGTCGATGACACACTATTACCCACTTCAGATAAATAGATATAAAATTTTTCCTGTTCAATTTTCAGTTTTTTCCTCAAAAAATCCAACATATATTTATTAGCCTGATGAAAAATGAATAAATCAATGGCATCTTTTTCAATGTTATTTTTATTAAGCGTATTATTTACCAAATCAGGAACGGCAGCCAGAGTAAAAGAAAATATTTCACTGCCGTTCATGTATATATAATCAGGTGAAATCGGATTATTGTTTTCATCAAATTCAACTGTATTGGACTTTTCAGGATTACGCGCTGCCCCAGTTTTCATTATCAGATGTTCAGCACCGGAACCATCAGTTCCTAAACAGAATTCTCCTATTTCAGCAAAACCTTCGGTACTTATCAGCGTAGCAGAGGCTGCATCGCCAAAAATCGTCCGGTTACCCTTATCCAGCATATGTAACCTCTTGGTATAAATCTCAGCGGTAAGTAAAAGAACATTTTTCGCGATATTCCCCAATATCAACCCTTTTGCAAGGGACAAACCGTAAACAAAGCCGGAACAGCCCTGATTAAAATCTATTGCGCCTATATCCTTCGACAGTCCTAACCGATCCTGTATTATACAGGCGGAAGCCGGCAGAAAATAATCAGGGCTTTGGGTGCAAAATAAAATATAATCAATACTTCCTTTATCAATACCTTGATTAAATAGTTTTTGTGCGGCTTCAATTGCCAAATCTGTTGAGGTTTCATGTTCCGCGGCAATATGCCGTTTATTTATCCCTACTTTCTCAATTATTTTATCTACACTCCATTCGGGAAAATCCTGAATTAATTCCTCGTTGGTCAATACTTTTTGCGGCAGATAATAATCTATAGCCTTGATATAAGCATTCATTTTTATTCAATTTCCAATCTAATAAGAAACAGATCTTCCTCCATCAAGTAATAAATTTGAACCGGTTACCCAACTGCTTGCATCAGATAATAAATAAATTACTGCATATGCAACTTCTTCTGGTTTCCCATATCTTTTTAAAGGATACTTCTCTTTATCTTTTTCAAAATCTTCTTTCGATAAAGTCCCACCCTCCATAATAGGAGTATCTATCATACTTGGCATAACACTGTTTACTCGTATACTTTTAGGAGCTAACTCTATACACATACCTTTGATCATTCCATTTAATGCTCCCTTTGTTGAAGAATACAATGAACCACCAATATAAGAGGATAAAATTCCAGATGTAGAAGTGATAAAAACAATTGATGAATTTTTCTTTAATTTTTTGTTTTTTAATATGGATTGAGTTAAGTACAAAGGTGAAAAGTAATTAATGCTAAACATTTGTTCGATTTCATTTTTCTTTAAAAAAGAAAAAAGAGAATGTCCTGAAATTCCTGCACAATTTACTAAACCATCAAGCATTGGCAAATTATCAACTATTTTTTTTCTTTCATCCTCATTATTCAAATCGGCCACAATAATAGTATGAGCTTCCCTTTCCATTTGCGATATGGTTTCGTTTAAACGTTCTTTGTTACGTCCGGTCAAAACTACAGTTGCATCCATCTTTGAACATTCAATAGCTATAGCTCGTCCAATTCCCGAAGAAGCGCCTGTTACCAGTATTGTTTTCCCTGTCAGTGAAAATGGATTGTACATCTTACATCTCTATCAATGGCGGACAAACAATATGGTCTGTCGTAAAATACATACTACCCCAAGAAAGCCCAACACCAAAACCGCAGGCAATATGCTGCAATTTATTGTTACTCATATCTTTTTGCAATTCTGTAATCATAGTGAGAGGAATAGAGGCGCTACTGGTATTTCCAAATTCCTTCAATGAGTAAGGAACTTTTTCAGGAGGCAATTTCAGTTTTTTCCGTATTTGTTCATTCATAAAAAGATTTGCCTGATGGAAGGTAAAATAATCGATCTTATCTTTATCAAGGTTGAATCTTTCAATTAACCCATTAACAGACTTAGGCGCCTCTCTTATTCCAAAGGAAAACACATTCATCCCATCTAACATTACTTGTAGGTTATTAGAAACAATTCCTTCACCGCGCTCGACTTCATCTAATGATGATAATGAAACAAGATTCCGGTAACCTCCATCATTTATCATTATTGCATTATATCCGCTTCCATCAGAATTCATACTAAAAAATATAGGCTCGGCATCCGGCTTATACTCTAATGCTGTCACTGTGCCTGCATCTCCAAAAAGAGGATAGGTACTTTTATCATTTGGGGACACCATCTTTGATGGAGTATCCCCAACCAACAATAAGGCTTTTGCTTTGTGGGGGGTAATATTCATCATCAATGTGCTAATAACACTCATCCCATAAACCCAGCCGCTGCATCCCAAAGAAACATCCAGTGTATAACAATCTTTACCAAGCCCTAATCTTTGCTGAATAATAGAAGAAGTAGCGGGCAAAATATAATCAGGTGTCTGTGTAACAAACACCACTATTGAAATATCTTCTTTGATCCAGCACAAGTTTGAAATCAAAGTTTCTGCGGCAGATACACATAAATCCGATGTACAGACATTATTATCTGATTTTCTTCTCCGTTCAATTCCGGTAGTGGCGACAAAATTTTTTAAGCCATCATCATCAAAAAAGGAACAAGAGGCATTATCTTCTATTTGTTTTGGAACACAAGCAGAAATGCCACTTATTTTTACATTTTCTATTTTTAAAAACGCCATTACGACTTGTATTCCTTCACAATATTGAACAAGTCTTCAATGGTTTCAGATTTTCTGATGTCATCACCTTTAATGGTAACACCGTATTCATCGTCTACCATTGCGATAATCGACAGAGCAATCATGGAACTCCAGTCAACCAATCCCCTAAATTCCGTATCCGCTTTGAACTCACTTGCATCAGTTTCATCAAACTGTTCCGCAAATTTTCCTACAAATTCCTGTAAATCCATAATAATCTCCTTTTAATTTGTATTATATAATCATTTCAAATATATTTCAAGTTCTTTAGGCGTCGGTGGTAAATTATCAAATGCCCTTATCCAGAAATCAGATGATGAATTCAACACACTAATTGCTGTAAAAAAAATTATTTTGAAATATAATACTAACCCAATATTCTGGGTATACCATTTTTCAAGTTCACCTTTATATGGAATAATCATATTTCTATAAAAATCTTCTTGATCTTTCACTTTTTGCATTATTTCTTCCTCATTCCGGAAAACAATCGATCCAATACCGGATAAGCCTGGATTAAAATTATACAACTGCTGTTTGACTTCATCAGAATATTCTTCATATCCTTCCCGTACTAATGGCCGATACCCTATAATACTCATCTGCCCGATAAAAATATTTATAAGCTGCGGCAGTTCATTAATTTTGGTTTTTCGTAAAAACTTACCTAACGGTAATATTCTTGGATCATTTTTATAGGTAAATATTCCTCCGGGTAAATTAGGAGAATCCCTTAACATCGTGGCAAACTTTAACAGATTGAATTCTTTCCCATAACGGCCAACACGTTTTTGTCTATAAAAAATATCATGTTCTCCTGTCAATTTTAATATAATCATTATAGGAAACATAAGCGGAAATAATACAATTATTGCAAAAAACGAAAAAAGAATATCAAAAAATCGTATTAAATAAGATTGATATTTTTTGTTAAGCATAAATTCCAAAATCTATATTAAGTGTATGATGCAATCCTCTCGAATTTACAGGCGGTGGAGTTAAATAATCACCATATTGTTCACTTAAAAATAAGTGATAATCCTCCGGAACAGGCATCAGCGTATCCTCAAATGGTATATATATTATTTTTGAAATTGTAGAACGCAGATGTCGTTCCTTCTTGAAGCCCCAACGTCCTCTTAACAAAACAACATGACTACTATTAAGTTTTTCATATTTTTTATAATAATTCTCCAAAATTGATTTAAGCTTTTTAGTTGAAATTGGTAAACACAAAACAAAGCCTAAATATATTATTAAACGCATTATAAAATTTTGGGGGTAAAGATGGTATCCATTACGTAGTACACATACCCGGATAAAAATATTAAAAATACCATGATACAAATAACCACGTAAAAACGAATTAGGTATATTATCATAAGGTAATATATCTATTCGAAAACCCTCATGTTTCATATTAGCAGGTTCATATCTTGTAAAAACTTTCGTACCATTTAACTGGACACGGGCAAGACAATAATCAAAGTATTGGGGATCTGTTGATGGGGTCTGTAAAAAAAATTCATTTGATAGTTCAGATGGCGCAATCTTGCAAAATTTGTCGTAATTGTCCCTTGTCATGCCAACATCTATATCATCATCCCAAGGGATAAAACCTTTATGCCGGATAGCTCCGATAAGGGAGCCGCCAATTAGAATGAAAGCGATGTTATGTTTATCACAGACTCTTTTTACTTCCACAAGAATTTTTAATTCAAGGAGCTGCATTTTTCGTAAAATTTCAGGTGTTATTTCCATTTTTTATCTCCATCTTTATTTGCGTAGTAGATATTTCAGGCGTCCTTTCAAGATAAACGACCTCACATTGTTTTTTTAAAAAGTCAAATTTTTCTCTCCAATCATCACCCATTACAAAAATATCAACATGATATTGATGAATATCGGTTTTCTTTTGCTCCCAATTTTCTTCCGGTATAACCAGATCAACATATCTAATTGCCTCAAGCAGTTGCTTTCTTTTCTCATACGAATAATAACATTTTTTATTTTTTTCAGTAAGGTTAAATTCATCTGTTGATAAAGCTACAATCAGATAATCTCCAAGAGCTTTAGCTCTTCTTAACAGATTAATGTGACCATAATGGAGAAGATCAAATGTTCCGTAAGTGATTACCCTTTTCATCTTATGAATAACTATTTCCCGTTTCTTATATTAGATAGTAAATTTTGAATACTTGAATAAATACATCCTAAGAAAAAACATTTTTTGTATATTATAATTAGTGTCTTACAAAAAAAACTTAATTTTCTTTTTTCTGTAAAAGGAAGATAATATTCATTATATAAATATTCAATATCTTTTTTATTTATTTTTTTTGAAAAACGTAAAAACTTAAATACCCCGATTTGCAGAAAATCAAATGTAAATGAATGCTCTACATCAGAAAATAAATTATGTTCTGTTAAATAATTTTTTATCCATAAACGGAATTTTATTCTTGGATACTCATAACAATTATTACATACAATTTTTTTGAGAGCTGTTAAATTAGTATTTGTAATACGATTATAATAATATACTATATCACTAATGACCGCGATATTTTTATATTCACAGTGTGTAAATATTTGAATATTTACTATAGCATCTTCACCTACATTGAATTCCGGAACTTCATAATCATTAAAACAGCTTTTTCTGTATAACTTACCTACAAGATATCGCATTTGATATTCATAAAATGACGCATTCAATGGTGAATCATATTTTTTTATACTTGAAGGCTCATAAATTTCTTCTCGGCGGGGAAATATTGTTTTATATCCTCCAATAACAATATCTGCATTTGATTCTTTTTGTTTTTTCAACAAAGCATCTATTGCATTTTCGCTTATCCAATCATCACTATCAACATGAATAATAAATTCTGCTTTAGCTATATCTATGCCCGTCTTTCTTGCTTTTGGTAGTCCTTCATTTTTTATTTTATGAATTACTTTTATACGATTATCTTTTGCCGCATATTCATCGCAGATTACAGGACAATTATCAGGAGAAGCATCATCAATAAGGATGCATTCAAAATTTGTAAAAGTCTGTGCTAATATGCTGTCAATACATTTGCGAAGATATACTTCTACATTATAAACAGGAACTATAATTGAAACCATGGTAATTTTTCCTCTATTTTAATTTGTTTTATGATAATTTTTTATTGATAAAATGTAATAAAAACATAATAAATTATAACCCATAGTAAACCCCCCTAAAAATAATGACATAAATAAATATGAATATATATATTTATAATTGCTTACTCTAGTATATTGATTCATAATTACAAATAATAAAATACAATTTATAATACTAAAAATAATTCCCTTTTCTACAAATAAACCCAGAAATGAATTATGAGCTGGTCCCCATATTATTTTAGCAGTTCCCTTTCCATTTCCTCTTTGCCAATATTCTTCTCCTGCCCCATCAATAACAGCCATCCTTGTCCCTGATGATAAAAATAATAAACTTTGTGCACTAAATGTAAATCGTGCTATATTTGAATCATCTTGTAAAGAGAATGTGTCTCTATCTGATTCCGATTTTGCAACGTTAATAAACCAAGCCCCAAATAATAATACAGCTATTTGAAAAAAAACAAGCACAAATATTGGTTTTACCTTAGAAAATATTTTTTGAAAAAAAGGGATACTTTCAAAATAACCAATTATATAAAATACCATAATCCCTAATATAAAATTTCTACTTTGAGTTAATAATCCTAAAAACAAAAAAATGTATTTTAATCCACTATATCTTAATTTATAGGATAATAAAAAACATAAAAAGAAATACAATGCCGAATAATTCGGATCATTAGAATTGAATATCATTCTGGTTGTCAGCCGGCTCTTATGAATATCATAAAAAAATGTACCCTGTAAAAAAGAAGATAATAAACTAATAAATATTATTAAACTAAAATAACTTCTTTTCATATATCTTTTTGCATCTATTTCTTTAGGCCCAAAAATGAAGGGGAAAAAAATAATAACCCGCATTAAATCGGAAAAAGAAAAAGAGCCACGAAAATAAAAAAGTAAAAATATAAAAATTGTACCTATCAGAATAATAAAAAAATTTTTTATATTTATGAATATATTATCATATGAACAGATTATATATAATAATAAAGCAAACCATAAAATTATATAGATTAAATATCTTAAATAAACTATATCCAAAAAAAACATTTTTGGCTGCTCATTACTTATATAATAATTAGACAACATTGCTATTGTAAAACATACAGTTAATGATAATTCAAAAATGAAACTACAATCTGATAATTGATTTGATGTCTTAATCATTTGAATACATCACGTAGAAATGAAATAGATTCTTTACGTTTTTCATTTAATGTATTATTTACATTATTATAATCAATATCTTTCAATGTTTCCAAATTGGTATCAAAGCCCAAACGGTTTAACAATTTAAATTGAGATAAGACATTATAAAGACGATTATTTCTTTTTTCATCATGATGATTATACAGAAAAAAATATTTATTAAAAATTATAGATAAGACAAGGCCATGAAAAGAATTTGTAAAAACATAGTCCGCATATTGAATATATGACAAGAAATCTTGAATTCCTGCGTTTGAAATAATTTTATGTTTGATTTTCAATAATCGTTTAAAAGGAAAACCATATGTTATTTCTATAACTTTTAATTTTTCCTTTTTTGCCAGTTGATATGCCTCTTTAATAACTTTGTCATTTTTACCCATACAATAAACAATAATATAATTTTTGAATTTTCTTTTAGCTGAAAATTGCTTCCAGAAATTATCATTGAATAAAAAAACTGGATCCAATACTGTTTGAGGATAAAGATTATATCGCTCTAAAACGGGAAGCATAGTTGGTTCTCTTACTGAAATCATGTCTACACATACTAAATATTTTCTTAATAATGATGGCTCAACATCATCCAGATGGCCGCCGTCACTAACAGCATAAGTAATTACTTTTCCTGTAAAGCCCCTAATCATTCCAAAATAGCATGGATCAAGTCCTTTTGTAATTATTGGATTCCATATTTGATCGCTGCCACATACAATATAGTCAAGAGTATGTACTTCATCAATACTAATAAACTTAATATTTCTTTTTCTGAAAAAATCAAACATTATTTTTCGCCGCAAGGACATAGGCAATTGTATAATTGAATTTATAAATGTAAATATACTTTTAAAATTAATAATATTATATATATGTGTAATAGTTTTAGGCCGATAATCAAGAATAAATACTTCATTGGGAGCAAATAATTCACTTATTTTTTTATACAATGCGAATGCCTGCAATAAAGCACCATAGTTATTCGCGCAATGAACAGTAATTATACCTATTTTCATACTTTGTTTTTTATCCTTTTCATTAATGTATATAGACCTAATTTTTTAAGTACAAATACTATAATTCTTCTATAAAGAGGCGGTGTTATTAATTTTTCAATCAATGATATAATATTACCATTGTTCATTTCTTTAAAAAAATGATCACGTTTAGATGATAATTTAAGGGATTGTTCAAGAACAATATTTTTACTTAAAGCATCTTTATAAGAAGTTTCTTTTTCATCCCTTTCTAAAACAGTATAATAATTATTTCCTTTTTGAGTATTTATAATAACACAACTAATTCCTTTATCATCATCAAATTCAGGTTTAATATTTTGTATCCTCCAATAATCCCCAATTGTAATATCACTGCCGCTTTTAAAAAATCTAACAGGACAATTATGACATGATGGCCGAATAAATAAACCTTCATAAAAACCTCTTATATAAGAGTTTTTATTCCATAATTCACTATATGAACTATATTCTATATTGTTCTGTGCTATACAATTTATGGTAAAACTAAATGTTTTCCATCCATATTTCTTATCACGAAAACTTATTTCTTTGATTAGACTAGGATTGTTTAAAGGAATATTATTCAAAATTTCAGCAAGATATTTTCTCCAAACTAAAGGGCTTGGAACTCCTTCACATATTAGATCAACCGTCAGAAGATTATCGTAATCTTTCTTTAAAAAAGCTTTTAGCCCTGAAACCTGACAAGGTGTTCCTGAAAAAAGAACTCTTCTTCCTGTTACCAAGAAATCTTCAACTTTTTTATATGTATCATTAACTTTACTCTGGACATATTTTGAACCGCGAAATACCGATAATATTCCTATCGTTTCTGTATAATCATGTATTACTTCCCAGTTATCGTTAAATCGTGCTCCAAATACAACGCCGCCTTCATGGATTATATGTTCTGCAAGCAGGGTAAACATTCCTCCAGATGAACTCTGTCTTCGTATTTCCTCATTAGGATTTTTCACGGCATATACGTGTAATGGTTTTCTTTCGCTTTGCTGCGTGATCACAGGGCAGCTTTTTTCACATTGTTTACATTGGGTACATTTTTCCTCGTCGATAAGTGGATACAAAAATCCTTCTGTATCCTCTTTCATTGAAATACAATGAACGGGACATATTGAATAACAAGCGGAACAACCTGTACAAAATTGTTTGTCAGCAAGTTTCACTATATTCTCCCTTTAAAAATATATTTACCTATTACGCTTTTTACTTTTTGTTGTTCTTCTCCGTTCAATCCTATAAAATAACTATAAATACATACTGAAATAATACTCAAACCTGTTACAAGACATAACCGTAACATATTTTGTGGTAAGATATAACAAAATATTATTGGCAGAATAGCGGATACTACCGAAATAACACAAATAGGTGTTACAACCATTCTTAAAAATTGTCGTATAGAATAATCAATTAGTCTCTTTAATATCAATAACCGCACTATACACGCTATAAATGTTAAAACAATTGCCACAATCATCGCTGAATACGCCGGCGCTCCCATAAGTAAAAATATCCATACTATTGGCACATTCAATAACAATATTCCTCCGACTACAGCCTGATAAAGCCTTATCTTGCCCGTAGCATGCGCCGCTGTCATTATTGGATAACTTAGAGAATTAATGAGTACATCGAATAACATCAATCGCGTAAAAAGCACAGCATATTCCGGCGGATTTTTGAGCCAAAGTGTAAGAACTATCGGCATCTCAAGTACAAGAGGCAAAACAAAAAGATACATCAGCAAGTATGTACCTTTTGCACCGCGAAACACCAGAGAAAACATAGCTTCTTTTTGTTCGGCAGCATAGCTTTTAATTATCTGAGGACGTATTGCGGTACTGAAGTTTTGGGAAAAACTCATTGCAGCGCTATCTACCATTGCTGCAATACTGCGGGCAGCAACTACCACCGGATTAAAAAATTGATTTAGCATAATATTTACTATCTGGTTTTTGAATATACCCGCTGACGCTCCAAACATATTCCATCCGGAATAGCCGGCAATTTCTTTAAATAGATTTTTATTCCAATAGAAAGAAAATTTGCATACGTTATATTTTTTCATACAAATTGCTCTATAAATAGCTGTTATTGTTACGACAACAGCTAACATTAATATACCGTATAGAAAAAGTTTATCCCATGAGATTGCACGTAATATAAAGACAATCCCCAATTTTAATAAAGCCTCGACAATTGACACATACGCATAAATGTTCATGTCTTCGTGGGCGATAATCATTGCCATATACGGGCTGGTTAGCACAGTAAAAAGAAACGATATTATTGAAAACTGATATACCCACAGTGCCGCGCTTTCCCTTTCCAAGGGTATTACCAATTTATTGCTTACGAACCACAATCCTATTGTTTCGCCCAGTAATAAAATTACAACTCCAATCAGAACATAAATTAAAAGACTTAAACTGAATACTTTTTTTAGCTGCTCAAAATCACCTCTCCCCAATTCAAATGAAAAATAACGCTGGCTGGCTGTCGCCATTGAGCCGCTCAAAAAGCCAAACATGGTAACAACGCCTGCTACCACATTATAAATCCCGTAATCTTCCACGCCCAAGGTATTCAGCACCACCCGCACAGTGTACAGGCTTACCAGCATAATCAGAATTTGCCGGAAGTAGAGCGCGAGTGTGTTTTTGGCTATACGGGTTGTATTAGAGGGCATTGTTTACAAAACTTAGCGGTTTTTGACTCATTGTAGATCTTTAAATGTATAGAATTTCAACTCAAGTTCTCGACATTTCTGCAAAACAAATTCCAGCCTCTCAAGAGTTATTCCCCAATCATTGGTAGTACCTATGTTATGCGTAATTAACGGCATATATTGTTTTTGGTCTTTAGCCGCCGTTAATATTCTTGTAACTCGGGACTCAAAAATATCATCTGAGCATCTATGGTTGTAATTGTCAAGTGATGTTGAACGTACAAATCCTGATTTCATTTGATTTCTGCTATAAAGATGATAATTGGGATAGGGAGAAGCAGCTGTACCACGTAATACTTTATAGTAATTCAACAATAAATTATTTGTATTAGCAGAATGGCTGCCATATGGATATGCAAATGTTGTCAACTCTATTCCTTCCTCTCTAAACATAGGGATATGAGAAACTGCTTCAATCAACAAGTCTTCGACTGAAAGAATCGATGCATGTAAATGATGAATGGTATGGTACCCTATTTCATGCCCAAGATCTTGCGCGTCGCGGCAAAAATCAAAGTCAACTCCATATCTTTCATCAACAAAAAATACTACTTTTGCATCATATTCAGAAAATAATGGAAAACCATTCTGCCTCCATTCAGTAAAATGGAAATCATCAAATGTTAAAATTATTCCTCCCTCATATTCATCTGATTCATCCTGTAGACCAGATGACTCCTCGCAAGAAGAATAACCCAATAAAACAATGCCACAAATTATTAAGGAAATAAAAAAAGATTTCATATTTTTTCCTTTGTTTTTATATCTTTACCGTATACTTCATTCCGGTACTGGGCTCCACCAGAAAATTTTCGATAACAAAATTAACATCGCCACTTTCGATACCATCATTCAGCCTGACCGTAATAGTCTGGGTACTCTGTGATCTTATAACATAAGGATAAAGGGTATAATTACGAAAATATGTTAATCGCTTGTCATGACTGGTCTCTCTTAAATTAAAAACCAAATCAGATTTATTTTTAAAAGTAATACGCGCTGTGTTACCGGTTTTTGTCACGCTTATATCTACCGCATTTTCGAAAAGTTCTTTCAGATATATTTCTTCACCAATGACATATTGATTGTAATAAACCGCCGTTCGTCGTTCTTTTAACGCCTCATAAATAGCTTCGGAGGTTTTGTTACGGGCAAATACAAGTGTCATTGTACGATGATTTCCGGAAGTAAAAACCTGCATAGGCTCATGAGTGTCAGTATTACCAAACATGGTTAGTTTTTTTTCAAGGCACCATTGATGCGCTTCGGGGGAATAGGTTCCATTTACAACTTCAATGCCTTGCATAATTCCCTGCTCCAGTAATTTTGTGTGTTCCGGCCACCACAAAGTGGTATCGGGCTGCTGCCTTTCCCAGTGCGGATGATTCCAAAAGATAAAGGCATTTTGAGCTTGGGCAGCACGAAAAATATCCATATACCCAGGCTTATCCAATTTATCAACATCGGTAAGAAATATAGCGTTGAAATGTCCCGGAGGCATATTACGGGTAATCTCGCAGCCCTTAACAAGAATCATACCTCTGGACTTGGCAGTAGGCTCGGCTACTTCATACGAACGATTATGTGAACCATTTATATCCTTACTATGCGGATGCCAATCAATATGATCGGTAATTGCTATTGCATCCAAGCCTTCACGGTAAGCTTCTTCTATTCGTACTGTAGGCCAAACATTCCCATCCGAAAAGACCGTATGTATATGGAAATCACATTTGAGCGTGACATAGCCGTTTAAGTTGGGGATAACAATGCCCCTTGACTGTGCGGATAACGGAAAAATTATGCAAATTACTAAAAGTAAAACCAATATTATTTTTTTCATAGTGGGTCAAGCTCCTTTGAGCACTTCTCTATAACACCAATACAATCATTCCCTTGCTGCCATGAGCCAGATGAACCTAGCGCCATCTATCACAGATCAAACTCCGGATGCGCTTTATCTTTGTCAGAAAGGATATAATCCATTCCCAAATCCGGCCATTTAATGCCAATAGTCGGATCGTTCCAGATAATTCCACATTCGTCTTCGGGAGTGTAAAAGTCGGTACATTTGTAGGTGAAGAGCGCAGTGTCGCTTAACACCAGAAAACCGTGGGCAAAACCTTCAGGGATATAAAACTGATTCTGCTTTTCTCCGCTAAGGATAACAGAATACCATTGTCCGAAAGTCGGTGAATCCTGGCGGATATCAACAGCAACATCAAAGATTTCTCCTTCAATTGCGCGTACCAGTTTAGCCTGCGGCTTTTTTTTCTGATAGTGCAGACCGCGCAGTACGCCTTTTACGGAGCTGGACTGGTTATCCTGCACAAACTGTGCGGCAATACCGGCATCTTCGTAAGACTTTTGCGAGTAACTTTCCATGAAATAACCCCGATTATCTCCGAACATTTTTGGCTGTATTTCAAACAGGCCGGAAATAGGGCAAATAGAAAATGAAAACTTCATTAACTTTCCTCCGTTATATATTTTATATTATTACCGTATCCGGTTCCAGCCGCATACGCTTGGCTTGATATTTTTTGCAATTGCATTACTTTAAAGCCCTAACCAATGCGGCGCAAACAACATCAACATCGCTTTCCATCATATCAGGATACAGGGGCAATGTTAACTCATGGGCGCAGACATATTCGGCTTTTGGCGTCTTGTTAATTTTATTTTTATAAGCACTAAAACCCTGAATAGCCGGATAATGGATGCTTGTTTGTACCCCGTCCTGTTTCATGGATTGAATAACCGCGGCCCTGTCTGTCGTCTCAGAAAGCAGAATGGGCATTATATGATAATTCGGCTTTCCCCGTGAAAAATGCCTGTAAGGAATTGAAACCGAAGGAATATTGTCGAGCCGCTCAAAATAACGCTCCACAATTTTTTTACGTTTGTTGTTCGCTTCTTCGAGCTTTTGCAGTTGGACAAGGCCAAGGGCAGAACTTATTTCGTGAATACGGTAATTTAAGCCCGGCGATTCTACGTCATAAGAGACCGCCCTGCCCTTATAACGGTCAAACGAAAGGACGGACATTCCGTGAGAACGCAGACCTTTCAGCTTATTAAACAATTCCTGATCACGCGTAACAACCATGCCGCCCTCGCCTACTGCTATATTCTTGTTGCCAAAGAAACTGAAAGCGGAAATATCGCCAAAAGTGCCCAGCGCCTGTCCTTGATTCGAAGAATCGTTGTAACATGCCCCAGGCGTATGGGCGCAGTCTTCTATAAGAAGCAGATTATGCCGCTTACACAAACCGGCGATACGTTCCATATCACAGGCGAAGCCCGCATAATGGACGATCATTACAGCCTTTGTTTTTGGCGTAATTTTCGCTTCGATATCATCCGGGTCCATTGACCAGTCTTCCATCGAAGTTATATCGGCAAGGACATTTTCGGCGCCAACCATTTGGGTAACGTTCTGATCGGCAACAAAAGTAAGAGAAGGGGTGATTATTTCATCGCCCCCGCCTAGGCCGCAGACTAAAAGAGCCATGTGAAGCGCCGCAGTACAGTTTGAAACCGCGAGACATCGCACATCATGCCCCAAAAAAGCGGCAAAAGCGGCTTCAAAATCATAGGTCTTCTGGCTGATTGTAAGCCAGCCAGAATCAAGAACCTCTTTTACAGACTGATATTCTCTTTCGTCGTAATTTATTTTATGAAGCTGTACTTTCCACATGAAATTTACTTGAAACCAAGCTGTGTTCGTGCCATCTATAGTATTAGCGTTTGTCGCCTAAAGACAGGTACGGTTTTTTTAGGCAAAACCAATCCAAACCACTAAAAAATGGCTTTTTTATTGTTTTTTTGTAGAAATCTAACCGCTGCCGAAACAAGCTGGCCTGATTTGTGTCTTTTTATTTAGACACTTTCTCTTTATAATCAATTATATCATTGTTTTAGGGGTTTATTCAACGACATAAAATAAAATTTGGGCTTTTTGTAATTCGATCAATTGACGATTTTCCAATATAATGGTTAAATTAAACAGCAAATGCCGGAAACAGCTATCAATCAAGAAGATCTTGACCTTCACTGGATGGAAGAAGACGCGGAACTGGGCATTCCATCGGAGGGAATATACTGTAAAAACCTGGACGAGCTTTCAAAATATATCTCTGATGTAAAAAACACGGTAGTAAAAATCAATTTGGATAACCAGCCTGCCCTTAAGCAAATTCCACCTGTTTTGGGTGAGTGCATACGACTTGAAAAACTCGACATATCCCACACAGAAATTACAGAGATTCCGGATTTTTTATTTTCCCTGCCGAATCTGCGTTCTCTTTCCTGTTGCTGCAATCGGCTTAGCTGTCCTCCCAGCGGCTTTTCAAAAGCCAAAAAGCTGGAAAATCTGCATATAAGGATTAATGAAGGCTGGGCCTTTCCGGATGAAATAACCGCCCTGCCGGAACTAAAAAACCTTAACATTGATTTATACAAAAATATCGCTCTGCCGGAATCCATCGGAAATCTTGAAAAGCTGGAAACATTAACTCTGTCGTTAAAATACAAAGGAGGGGACTGTGAGCCTTTGCCCAAATCTTTATCCGGGCATGACGCTTTAAAAAAAGTCAGCGTTAGTTCATTTTTTAACAAAGAAAAAACGTATGATCTTGACAGAACAGCAGAGATGCTTGCTTCATGCCCTAAACTGGAATCTCTTTTACTTTCCGGCCTTAAAATTGAAGGCGGGCATGAGGCTCTTTCAAAACTTGCCGGTTTAAAAGAACTGAAGCTGGAACATTTGCACATTGACGGAAATGTTTTTACCATGCTCCCTGCTCTTTCCAAACTTGAAAAACTGATAATATGGGGCAGTGAATTTAAAATAACCAAAATGCCCGATATTTTTGAAAGCCTGCCGAAACTACGGATATTTTCTTTTTCGGGCAATTTTGTACGCGATCTGCCGCCGTCACTCTACTCTCTTAAAAATTTGACAGAGCTGGAAATTGACAGCGCCGGTATTGCCGTGATAGACAAAAAAATAGGAGAGCTGAAAAACCTTAAAAAATTTCATTTTCAGGACAATGTGCTGGAAACCCTGCCTGAATCTATTTTTACACTGCCTAATCTTGCGATTCTGGATATCGAAGACAATCTTATTGTGCAAAAAGAACTTATGAAGATAAATGAGAACCTTATCCATCTTCACAAAAAAGGACAGAGGGTAGCGTTCTTTTACAAGGGACAGGGTGTTAATTACAAAATAAAACGTCTTCGCTCTGTTAATAGTACAGATGAAACGGATATTGACACCTATTATAAATATTGCCTTGAAGCGGTGTCCGAAGACCCTCATGCCATTCAATATGTTGAAAAAGACAAATTAAAAAACAACCAGCATTATTATGCCGCCCTTTGCGCCGCAGCGGTGGGCAAAAGCTGTTTTGCTTTGGAATATATAAATATCGAAACATTGGGACATTCGTCATATTTTAGCGTTTGTATGCAGGCGGCAAAAAGCTCCAACATCGGGCATATTTTTAAGCGTATCAGGGATGATCTGTTAACCGACATTGAATATACCAAAGTGTGCATAGAAGCTGCTCTGCATAACAATTCGGCGGATTTTCTTTCCCAAATAAACATTAAACGTTTCAGCCGTGCAGACTACGAGCGTATCTGCTGGGTTTCCATTTTACATAACCCTGCAACAATTTCCAAAGTAGATAATCCCAGTAATGAACTTCGCAAACTTGCTGAGAGACAAAATAGGTAGCAGATAGTTGAGAATGGGGAATTGAACTTGTTTCTATGTTTTTTGTCAATTTGTGTGAAAAAGAGCAGTTTGTTAATCAGATAAAACGGCCTTGTCTGACATAAATATAAATTGTTTTTTTTAAAATTAGTGTTATATTTATAGTATATGACGAAGATTTCCGAACGCTGTCGAAAAATTCTCAGAACGGTTTTTCGCGGTATTGGCGTATCGGTGGTTTCGCTGATTATTCAGGCATGTTACGGCATACTGCCTCCGGATGAACCCGGTTGTGAATACGGAATGCCTCCCCCGGATTATATCCAGGAAATTTCGATCCGTGGAACAGTAACGGCAAAGAAAACCGGAAATCCTATTTTCGGGATTCGAGTTTCTGTTGTAATCGAAGAAACCGAGTATTGGGAGCGTACCGACAAATATGGATATTTTAGTCTCTGGGTTCCGGTTCAGGATGTTTATCAGTTAAAAATTGAAGATGTCGATGGCACATACAATGATGGCCTGTTTAAGGAACAAACATGGACGCTTAAACATAACGATACATACAGCACCCTATTGATAGGTATGGATATTGAGGAGTAAATTTTCACATTTTATTTTTAATCTGTACCGATATAATGAAACGCAGCTTCATCAGTTAAAGTATCTGTTTTGGGAATGTACACGCCGCTGTAATTTAAATTGTATTCACTGCGGTTCGGATTGTTCTGCAAACGCCCAAAATCAGGATATGCCTTTTGATGATTTTCTGAATGCGATACTGCCCTACGCCGAATCAAATGCAAAAGAACGCATCGTCATTGCCATTACCGGAGGTGAACCTTCCTTGCGGGAAGACCTCTCCGATTGCGGGCGCAAACTTCGCGAGCACGGGTTTTTGTGGGGCATGGTAACCAACGGATACAATTACACAAACAATTTGCATTCAAAACTGATGTCAGCAGGATTGGGTTCCGTTACAGTGAGCCTTGACGGTTTTGAAGCCTCGCACAACTGGCTTCGCGGCAGCCCGCAAAGTTTTAACAGAGCGGTCAAGGCGATTGATATTATCGCATCCACACCCCGGCTTACTTACGACATTGTAACCTGCGTCAATCAAAAAAACATTGATGAGCTTGAAGCGTTTAAAGATTTTTTAATCCGGCACAAGGTAAAAGCATGGCGGCTGTTTACGATCTCGCCAATCGGGCGTGCGGCCGATAACCCCGACTTACATTTGAGTCCAGATCAATTACGTTGGCTGATGGATTTTATTGTCCGCTCACGCGCCGATAACCGCATTAAGGTATACTTTAGCTGCGAAGCTTACACCGGCGATTACGAAGGAAAGGTACGCGACGGTTATTTTTTTTGCCACGCCGGTATCAATATCGTTTCGGTTTTAATTGACGGTTCAATTTCCGCCTGCCCGAATATCGACCGGCATTTTATTCAGGGAAACATTTACAGTGATAATTTTCAGGATGTGTGGAATAACCGCTTTGAAGTAATGCGCGATCGCAGATGGACAAAAACCGGACTTTGTAAAAAATGCCGCGACTACCGCAACTGCAAAGGAGGCGCTATGCACCTGTGGAATGAAAAGCAGGACGGCATTATGCGCTGTATTCATCGTGACATAACGGACAAAACAGAAGCTGTTCCATGATTCCGCTACAACTGCCACTTTTCACTTGTATCGCTTTGCATTATAGGAACACGCCTTTCAATGTCCAGTACTCTGACTTGCAGACGACGCATAGCGCCGGTTCCGATTATGCCGATAACAACAATTATATTTGCTCCTGCGGCATTGCCTATACTTAAAAAATCATCGTCGCTTACATAGCCGGACATTTGGAATTCTTGTTCCGCTTCAATTAATTTGGCGTTCTGCCGATCAACAACGCCTATGCCCTTCCGTATAAAGTCGGAAGTTATGTTATCAGCAACCGCCGTTGTCATTGGATTAGCGCTTACATCGTTATAAATCCACACACGCGCATCTTTGGGAAGAACGTTCTGAACTTCGCTGCTTGCAAGGGCGGCAACCCGGTCTGTCTGACTGCGGGAGTTATCATAGTCGCTGGCAAGCATTGCCTGATCCTGTAAAATTCTGTTCAGCCGGGCAAGCACTTCCCTTGCTTTTGGATTTCCCGTTTCATCAAAAACCTGCTGCATAAAGTTAGCTGCAACTTTTGTTTCTCCGAACGCCTCATAAAGAACAGACGCATTCTCCGCCGCGGCAAAGCTTTTATACCGCTCATAAATTCCAAGGTAGGCTTCAAGGGCTGTCCTGTAGCTTCCCTCTTTCACGCGGGCAAGGGCGTCTTTCATTTCCGCCTGCAAAATTTTGTCTTTTGACTTATCTTTCGCTAAAGCGCGGTTTTCAATTGCGGTATAAGGGGCAACATCCCTGCCAAGATATTTAAGCTGTCTGTCAACAACAGCCCTTAGAAGCATTGATGCGGAAGGATAATTTTCTCTATCCGAAGATCTGTTGCTGTCTTTTTTAAAAACCGGACCGATAACGCTTCCGTCGCGGGAGCGTGTAAGAGAATAATTAAATTCAATTTCTACATTGGTGACATAATCAGTATAATATACAGTTTTGCCGTCCTTGGTTTTGTATGAACCTTGCTGGGCTTCAGTCATTGCATCAACCCGTGTTATCCGCCCGACAAACAGAGCATCCACATAGTTCTCTATACTTTGGTTACTCCTTCGCAGGCGTTCAATTTCCGAAGGGTCTACCAGAGTAAAATAATTCAATGCCTTTATGTTGATGGTCGCGGCTGTCGCAGCATATTGAGCCATTTCCCTATAGACGCTGTTATTGGAAGCGGCTTCAAACGTCATAATCGCGATACGTTTGATGCCGGCAGTATTTAAGGCCGGCGGCCGCTGTACCTCTAATCTAATCGTTGTGGCGCAGGCGGTGAGAAGTAAAACCAGCAGTACAGGCAGCGCAAAAATTATACAATTATTTTTTTGTACCATATTGTTCTTTCCTTGATAAACTTTCATTTCTGCCATGCGGCTCTATTCTTCAGCTATATTTATCATAACGCAAATAATGGAACTGCACAACTGCGCCACACGCTGTGGAGACGGCGTAAAAAATTTGCCCTTCTATAAAAATGATGACAGACGCCATTATCTGTGGTAGCCTGATAGGTATGAAAGACAGCATCAACTGGGCATTAACAGGAACCGGGGGGATTACCAATAAATTTCTTGAGGGGCTTAGGGCTACCAATGGGCGGGCGGCGGCGGTAGTTTCCCGCACACGGGAAAATGCGGAAGCCTTCACCGCGAGAAACGGTATTGAAAAGGCGTTTGATAACTTTGATCTAATGCTGAAAGACCCGTCTATTGATGTGGTGTATATCGGCACTCCACACACTACCCATAAGGATTTTGCCGTCCGCGCTCTAAAAGCGCGGAAAGCGGTGTTATGCGAAAAACCCGCGGCGATTAACGCCGGCGAACTGAAGGAGATAATTCAGACAGCACGGGAAAATAATGTTTTTTTTATGGAGGCCATGTGGACCCGTTTTATCCCGCCGGTGCGCAAGGTTCGGGAATGGCTGTCCCAGAACCTCATTGGCGAGGTACAAATGATACAAGCCAATTTTGGTTTTAACGCCCCGTTTGATCCCAATCACCGGCTGTTCAACCCTGATCTGGGCGGCGGAGCATTGCTTGATGCGGGCATTTATCCCCTTTCATTTATCTCCATGGTCTTTGGGGGCAAAAAACCAGCAGACATTCAATCGCGGCTTTTCTTCGGCAAGAGCGGAGCGGATGAAGAAGACGCTATCATTCTTTCCTACGGCGGCCCCCGGATAGCCCATGCCGCCGCCGCGCTTACCGTTCAACTGGAAAACGATGCATGGATTTATGGGACGCTGGGCAGAATTCATATTCCCAATTTTATTTGGTCGCGCGGCGCAAAACTTTTATTGGACGGTAAAGACGAATACCACTTTCAGCCTGAGTTTATTTCCAACGGCTACAATTACGAAGCCGAAGAAGTAATGCGCTGCATCCGGGAAGGAAAAACAGAAAGCGCCGTGATGCCTTGGGACGAATCTCTGGTTATTATGGAAACCATGGACACAATCCGCAGTCAATGGGATTTTCGTTACCCGTCAGAAATATAAAAGCTCAGATGCCGCTGGAATTACATACATTTTAACCGTACCGCTTAGGGCTTGAAAAATCCGCCTTATAGCGGGATAATGCAGATAGTGAATGTAAATTTAGCCCGTTTTTATAAAAACCCGCAATTTCCAACAAACATGCCATAGGAGCATGAAAATGGAAATACTTGTAGCGAGCTATCGTCTTGCCGGTACCGGCGGCAGCCAAAATTACACTTACGCGATAATCACAGAGCTTTTACGGCTTGGACACAATGTGGAGTATTTTGCTCTCAATAAAGGGCTGGTCTCTGACAAAATAGAACAACTTGGCGTGCGGTTTATGTCAAAACGGCATTATGATTTAATTATCGCCAATTACAAACTGGTAACTCAGCTTTTATTTCAGCGCGGATATATCATACAGACAAGTCACAGCATACTGCCCGGTAATGACGAACCGTCCCTCTTTGCCGATTACCATGTGTGCGTAAGCGAATTTCAACAAAAATTTTTTTTGGAGAAAAAAATAAAATGCGAGGTTATCTTAAACGGCATTGACTGCGAACGGTTTTATCCTGAAACGCCGGTACATAAAAAACTGACCCGTGTGTTGTCGTTGTGCCAATCCGAAGAAGCCAATAAGCTTATCGCCTCCTGCTGCAGGCGTATTAATGTTAAATTCGTAAAGTGTTACAAACTAAAGCACAATGTTTGGGATCTTGAAAAAGAAATCAACAAGGCTGACCTTGTGGTAGGCGTTGGGCGTTCTTTGTATGACGCAATGGCCTGCGGAAGAGCGGTAATATCTTATGACACGCGTTATGTTGACAGAAATTTTGAAGGCGACGGATACCTTGATAAAAGCAATATTAATGCATCGTTAGTGTATAATTGCTGCGGCGGTGCGAGCCGGCGCTTTTTTACGCCGGAAGAATTTATTATCGAATTAAAAAAATATAACAGCGACGACGGCGCGTTCATGCGGGAATTTGCCGTAAAAGAATTGAATATTCGTAAAAGCGTTGAGCGTTACCTTTCCATTTATAACGCAAATGCAAATAAAAATAAAAAAGACGGTGATACATGGTGGGTTCCATATTACAATGAATTGTACGCTGAATTTGAAAAACTAAATGCTGAAATAACCGCATTAAAGTCATCAAAAGCATGGCGTATTACGGCGCCATTGCGAAATTTTGCAGAAAGAATGAGAAAATTTAAACGGAGTAAAAACAGGCGTTTCTGATACGAATGATTTTGCAGGATTATTTATGCTCGCGCTTGATGATTACAAAAAAGACGAACTAAACAAATTATGAGTTACAATGGTAACAGTATACGCATATGGTAATAAGCACCGGAGCGCGTCTAAATCACTTCCCTCTTAAAAGATTATATTCCACTTTTGTCCTGAAGTCGGCAATGGCCTGGTCTTTGGGTTTTCCTTCAAATAAAAAAAGCACAAGTTCGTCTTTGAAATAACTTTCGATCTCTCTGTCGTATCCCGTAGTAAGCTTGCCGTTAATATTCTGTGCCATTTGCGCGAATTCCATATAGTGATTCTGGTTTTTAAGGAAAGGTTCCTTAAAATTCTTGCTGATCTTATTGACGACATTAATATTGCTTACAAAATCACCGGTAGCTTTGGCGCCAGACACTAAAATTCTATTTACCCTTCCCCATATCAGAATTGCCAATTCCTCATCATAAAAGATATAATGCGGCAAGGGGTGAAAAATGTTCAAACGACTTGGGCATATAGCGATACGGGCAAAAGACATTGAAGTAACGGCGGCATTTTACCGCGATATTCTGGGCATGAAGGAAGCTTTCAGAATGTACAACGGAGAAGGCGGCGCACTAAGCACTGTTTATCTCTGCGCAGCGCCCGGTCAGTTTATTGAAATATTTCCCGGCGGCAGTGAAGAGCGCGAAATTAATGACCGTACAATCGGCTATTCGCATCTGTGCATAGAAGTAGAAAACGTCGAGGAAACCTGTAAAGAGCTCCTCGCCAAAGGACTGCAGACGGATACCGAAGTAAAAACCGGGTTTTCAAAAAGCAGGATGTTCTGGACACATGATCCCGACGGAAATCGAATCGAATTCATGGAGTTGACGCCGGAGAGCCTTCAGGCACAGGCCATTGATCGCATGGCAAAGGAACAATAGACAAAACCACGGTGTCACGCTCTTGTCCTACTCCTCACTAACTGCCCACTGTTTACTCCTTGAAAAACCTCCCCTTTTCCGCTACCCTGAACCAATGAACACAAACCCTGTCGCGGATTATCTTGCCGCTGTTTCACCGGATAAAATCAACACAAGCCTTTTGGCTTACCTTTGTAATTTGACAGAGGTCGCCAAAGTAACACCGGAAATCGCCTCTTCAATTGTAAAAGAGCTGGAAAATCAGCGCAAAAGATTGAAATTGATCGCCAGCGAAAATTACTGCTCCATGGCGGTACAGCTTGCGATGGGGAATCTTTTAACCGATAAATACGCCGAGGGTGTCCCCAACCACCGGTTTTATGCCGGAAACGAAAATGTGGACGCTATTGAGGCGCTTGCGGCGCAGGAGGCGTGCAAGCTCTTTGGCGCACAGTACGCCAATGTTCAGCCCCACTGCGGGGCGGACGCCAATTTGCTCGCGTACTGGGCAATCCTTTCCACCCGCATCGAAAACCCTGCGATGGAAAAATGGGGCAAAACAAATCTTTACGATCTTACCGACGCCCAATGGAAGGAGTTAAAAACCGCGCTTGGAAATCAACGCTTTTTGGGGCTTGATTATTATTCCGGCGGACACTTAACGCACGGTTACCGGAACAATATTTCCAGCCGTATGTTTGATGTTTACGGATATTCGGTTTCCGAAAAAGACGGGCTTTTGGATTATGATGAGATTGAGAAACAGGCTTTGGAAGTGCGCCCGCTTATCCTTCTTGCCGGGTATTCAGCGTACCCACGAAAAATCAACTTTAAGCGAATGAGGGAAATCGCGGATAAAGCAGGCAGTGTCTTTATGGTAGACATGGCGCATTTTGCCGGTCTTGTCGCGGGAAAGGTTTTTACAGGCGAGTTTGATCCTGTGCCCTGGGCTCACGTTGTTACAAGCACAACCCACAAAACATTGCGCGGCCCGCGCTCAGGAATTGTGCTTTCTACTTCCGAGTTTGCCGAATCTTTGGACAAGGGCTGTCCCTTAACTATGGGAGGCCCTCTCCCCCACGTGATAGCGGCAAAAGCGGTCGCCTTCCGCGAAGCCTCCCTGCCCGAATTCAAGCAGTATGCGCGTAACATTGTCGATAACTGCCAGGCGCTGGCAGAATCCTGCATTAAAAACGGGCTGAATGTGCTGACGGGCGGAACCGATAATCACCTGATTCTGGTAAATGTTGACAAGAACGGCCTTACTGGCAGGCAGGCGGAAAGCGCCCTGCACGAGTGTCACATAACGCTTAACCGCAACAGCCTTCCGCGCGACACAAACGGCCCGTGGTATACATCGGGTCTAAGAATCGGAACAGCCGCCGCCACAAGTCTTGGAATGGGCAAGGCGGAAATGACGGAAATCGGCGCGCTGATTGCCGATGTTGTAAAAGGGACAACCCAGGCGCCTGACAAAAAAGACCCCTCCAAAAACAGCAAGGCAAAGTACAACATCGACGCCGCTGTAAAAGAGACGGTAATCAAGCGCGTAAAAGATTTACTCGACCGCTTCCCGGTGTATCCGGAACTGGATTTGGAGTTACTGAAAAAATCTTTTGTGTAAACTATTGCTTGCTCTTCTGCTGTTCTCTGATAAATGACTCGAAAATATCAAAAAGGATAGCATCAATCTTAGTGTATTTTTCGACAAATTCTACGCGCATCATTGCGAGGGCTTCATCCGGAGTCATTGACTTGCGGTAGACCCGGTGAGGATCGGTAAGGCTGTCGTACACATCAATTATTTCTAAAACCTTTGCCGGGAAGTAAGCAAGCGCCTCATAATCTAAAATTGGTTCAAGGTCATATGTCATACAATAATCCTGCCTCGCTTCGGGATTTTGTTTTTTGTACTGCTGCAAATACGCGCGGAAATAGCCGTAACCTGTTACATCGCCGTAATACTCGTGATGGTAACCAATGATAAGACTCGCTTCCATAGGGTAGTTTGTTTTATTCAGAACAGACTTATACCCCTGTTTAACATGATCAATTACAATGTTGCGGTTGTAAGAAGCTTCCCCTTCGTGATACTCAACATTGGATGCCTTTCCAATATCGTGAATAAGAAAACCAACAGCCCACTTAAAATAAAGGTCCGGCGGGATCGCCCTCATACCTCCGTAAAAAACACGCTCCAAAGAAAGGTCGTCTTTATCAATATGCGGAAGCAGTTTATGGTAAAATTCACGGTACTTTGATTGAAAAGAAATTCGCAGTCTTTGTATTGCGCTGGATGTTGAAACAAGGTTGTTGTAATACGAAAGAAAGGCAATCCCGTTAAGGTACACCCTTGTCATGTGCTGGACAATCGTACCGTTGGATTTTTGCACCAGCGTATTCATCAATTCATTATTAAAGACATCCACGGTTAAAAGCTGTGCGGATGATTTTACCATTTCGTTGGTAGAATCCACCAAACTCTGAGTGACTTTTTTCGCTTCATCATCCGCAAGAGATATAGCGTCTACCAATACCGAATGATTGATTAATGCGGCATCTTTGGCAGTATCTACAAGAACTTCGGTAACAACTTCTGTACCTTTATTTTTAACGGCAAGAAGCTCATTTAACCGCTGTTTGTTATGGTTAAGATAATTAACTTTTTCGCTGGTGGACATTCTGGCAAAAGTTTTATACTCACTTCCGTATCCTTCATGAGCTTCCAACTCTTCAAGATTGTCATCCCCGGTTTGAGGCTTCGGCTTTGTATCTTTTTTGGTTTTCTTTTTTACATCGGGAAGCTCGTCTACCCACGAGCCATTAGCGGCAATATATTTTTCTTTGATTTTATTCAGAGTTTCTTCTGTAATAGAATATTCCCAAGTGGTATCCTGCTTCCAGAAGGTTTCATTATTATTATATAATGTTTTAAAAGGGATAAGCTTTTTACTTTTTGAAGATTTTTTTGTGCATAAAACAGGAATATCCTCTTCCTTAAGAATATCTATAATTGATTTAAGCCTTTTTCCATCGGGCTGTAATAACAAAGTTGAAAGTGAAACTTTAACTTCATCTTTCACCATACCTTAATAATATACAAAATTTCATTATTGTCAAGGTATTTTTTTATGAAGTATAATAACAATAGTAGAATAATGAAAACAAATAATGCGGCATCTGCCCTGCTTGAAGGCGCGGGTAAGATTATAAAAGGAAAAGAAAATTTCCTGAAACTGTTGCTCTCTTCAATTTTTGCCGGAGGTCATGTTCTTATCGATGACAATCCGGGATTGGGAAAAACTACTGTTGCGAAAACACTTGCAAAATTAATTGACGGCGGGAAAAAGGGGCTGGACTTTAAGCGTATTCAATTTACTCCCGATCTTCTGCCTTACGATATTACCGGCGTTGATGTATTTGATCCCAAATCGCGTACCTTCCGTTTTATGCCCGGCCCTGTACTTTCTAACATTGTGCTTGCAGACGAAATTAACCGCACAACACCGAAGGTTCAGTCCGCAATGCTGGAAGTAATGGCGGAACGGCAGATTACTATCGGGCAGAATACTCACAAGCCGCCCGAACCTTTTTTTGTAATCGCCACAGAAAATCCGATAGAAAGCGAAGGCACTTTTCCGCTTCCCGCCGCACAGCTTGACAGATTTATGATGAAGCTGGCTTTGGGCTATCCCGATCGTGAAGCGGAGCTTGCAATACTTGACGAAAACCCCGCCGAAGAAGGGCTTGCCAAACTTCAGCCTGTTATTCGCGTAACGGATTTTCTTGCCGCAAAAAAAGCTGCGGCCGCCGTCTTTTGCCATCAGGCTCTGAAAGAGGCAATTGCCGATATAATCAGAGACACCCGTATTCATAAAGCGTTCAGTCTTGGGGCAAGCCCCAGAGCCGGTCTGCATTTTTTGTCGGCGGCAAAAGCGTATGCCTTTGTTAACGGCAGGGATTATGTTATTGATGAAGACCTTGCGCTTCTTGCCGCGCCTGTCCTTGCGCACCGCGTAAGGCTTCGCGATCCAAGGTCTTCGAGCGAAAAATCCATACGCGAAATTTGCCTTGCCAGAATTGACGGTTTGGTAACCGATGGAAAAAAGAACAGCTAAACGCGCGGCGGTTTTCTATCCCCGGACAATGGGTGTGTTCATTCTGCTGATAATTATCCTTTCTTTTACAGCGGGAACAATCAGGCGCGAACCCGTTCTTTCGCTGACAGGAGCTGTAATTCTGGCAATATGGACATATTGCCTTGTTATGACTTTGCTGCTTGCGCTGTTTCACCGCCGCCGCGCAAAAAACATTTTTATCCGTCTTGAGCCGGAAAGGATTGTTTGCGCGGGATGGACAAATGCGGCGTATCAGGAAAAAAATGACATTCCATTCGGGAAAAATATTTTTCAGCTTCCGGGCATCCTTGTCCGCTGCCGCGTACTGTTAAACACAAAAGACGGTCGTCGCGTAACCTATGATTTTAAACCGGAAAACAAAACCGGCGTACAGCAAAATACATTTCAGATAAAAAAACGAGGGGCATATTTTTCTGTCTTTGATGAATTTGCTGTTTTTGACATCTTGGGATTTTTCCGTTTTGCTTACCGCATATCAGCCGCTGTCAGCGACGGCAGCGGCGCACGTCTGCTTGCAAGCCCTAATGCCGCCGCAGAGCAGGTTTTTGTCAAGGCGAGGGGCGGAGAGGCAAACAGGCAGGACGCTCTTACCCTTGAACGTACCGATTATCTTATTGATCACCGTCCCTATGTGCCCGGCGATGATCCGCGCCGCATTAACTGGAAGCTGTACAGCCACGGCGGCGAACTTATTGTCCGTCAGGGAGAACGCGAACCGCCGCCTTTTTCCAACATGACAATTTTAATTGATACTCAATATGATGCGCTCTATGCTGCAAATAACTTCGCAGCCGAGGCAGTGGATTCACTCTGCGAAAATGCGCTGTCAATTATCAACAATGCCGGCAAGGAAACAAATATACAGATTGGGGTTACGGGCTACAATGAAAAAAGCGTCCCGGCTCTGCCACAGGCAGAGCCGGGATTTTTCCTGGCATATCCGGCGGCAATGCCGGCGAAAACCGTGGCGGCGTTGCCGCCTGTAACAGAAGACCGCGGCATAATCATTTTAGCGCTGCCAAGGATTGATACGGGACATTCGGCGCTGGATAAATTTTTGACAGATAACGCAAACCGTTCAATAGAATTGATATTTATTTACGGAGCCGGCAAAAACGAAAGTGCCTTGTATGAAAAATATGCGGCGGCAGCTCTTATGTGCGCTCGTTTTTACAACACTCGCCCCGGCGTAAGGGCGCAAGTCTTTGGGGTACAGTGATGGAAAGAAATAACTATTTCGCCCTTGCTTTCCGTTCCGCCGCTGTTTTTATAATTCTTTTTCAGATCAGGCTTATCGCGGCAGACCTTGCGGACACTCCGGTTTTTACATTTACACTGCTTGCAGGATTTTCAGCCGCGGTTTTTCTTTCAGCCATAAAGACGGACGGCAAACAGGTAAAAACAGCGGCAGCCGTTATTTCTATCGCTCTTATTCCGTGGGCCGGCAGATTGTTAGTCGCTATGCCGCGGATTTTTATTCCGGACAGAACAGATATTACGGCAATTACCTTTGACTCCATGCTGCTCAACCTTGATCGCAATAATTTTGTTTCCTTGTTTCCGTATTACTGGAGTGCGGTAACAACATTTTTTTCCGTCCGTTCGCGAAAATTTTTAAGAGCTGCTGTAATAGCGGACGCTTCTCTTCTTCTTTTTATTTTCAGCGTCGCCCGCACCGATAAAATAGAAATCTACCGCTGGCCGGTTGTTATGATTGTCATGTTTGCCTCGGTTGTCTTTTTACAGGCGCTTGCCCTGCTCTTTTCAACGCCGCCGGAAACAAAAACAAGAGCCAAAGAAATATGTTTTGCAATAGCGGCAGTTTTTTTAATTATTGCTGCAGGCGGTTTTTTATTTTTAAAACCAATTCAGGAACAGGCGGTAGAAATGGGCGGCGGCCTTTTAGAGCCAAAATTTTTCAGTTTTGATTTTTCCAAATTTCTAAAACTTGATCCGGAAATTTCCGTAAAAAACGATTTAATCCTGATTGTAAAAAAAGACAATGACGACAATATTCTGCTGCGCCGCTCGGTGCTTTCCGGTTACAGCAAAAAGCACGGCTTTTATAAAATTGAAGAGCTTGATGAAAAAACACATCCGCAGAAACTTCCCGCAGGGCATGTTTTTCTTAACTCCCCGGTTTTTAAAGACGCCCGCGAATCAATGCAGGAATATTTTTTGGTAAATGTGGAAAGTACCGCGTTTATCGGCATGAAAGAACCTGTCGAAATTATCCCTTACGAAAACTGGGACGCTTCATCTTTCAAAGCCGCCTATGCTGTGAACAGTCTTGTCAGTGACGCGAAATTCCAGGAGTTGAAAACGAGTACTCCTAACCGGCCGTCAGCATCCGATCTGGGTTTGAGCGAAGACGAATTTAAAACCTACACGGAATACGGAAATGATAAAAACATCCGCTCTCTTGCCGAAGAAATAACAGACGGCTATGCCTCTTACACTGATAAAATTATCGCTGTTTACAGATATCTTAAATACGGAGATTACCGCTACAGTTTAAAACCCGGCATCGCACCGGACGGTGATCAACTCGGGTGGTTTCTCTTCAAATCAAAAAAAGGCTACTGTTCATACTACGCGTTTGCCATGACGCTTCTTCTGCGTTCTCTGGAAATTCCCGCCCGTGTAGCCGCCGGTTTTTTTGTGGATCAGGAAACCAATGTTTTTGACTACTATCCGGTACGTTCCGACATGGCGCACGCATGGGTCGAGATAGCTTTTCCGGAATACGGCTGGATCGAATTTGATCCCACTACGGAAAATCTTGCCGAAGACGAAGAGTTCCGTTTTTCGGCGGGTACTGACCCCGTTCTTTTTGAAAAACTAATGCGCGAAATTTTTGAAAATCGTTTTAACATGAAAGCAAGAGAAGCTGCGGATAACGCCGCATCTGTTTCCGGCAATAATTCTTTTGCTCAAAACGCATATACTCTTCTGCGAAATAATTGGCTGACGCTGCTTATTTTCATATTGATCTTCCTTTCTCTTTACATCCGCTGCGGTTTATACCTTTCCGTTTTCCTGACACGGTATCCAAGAAAAAAATCCATCCGGCTTATGAAACACGCCTGCCGCCTGCTGCGCCTTGCGGGATTGCGGCGGAAGAACGAGCTTTCCGAACCGGAATGGGCATTGAAGCTTGACAATCAGTACAACGGGATTTATTCGCTGTACCAGTGTGCCGCCGCCGCCCGTTTTGCGCCCGAATATTCAAAACAGGAGCTTGCTCTTCAACTAACAAACTATAAAATTTTCCGCTCTTCGTACCGCGCAAAAGTTCCGCTTTGGCGCAGGATAACAACATGGGTTTTTCCCGCGGCGATAATTTCTTCCGGCAGGTTATTAGTTATTTTTCTTTTACTTGGAATTATCGCAGGCTCGCAACCCGGAGCGCAAAATAACGAAGAAGACTTAATAAGCGCGGACGCTCTTTTTAGGGAAGCCTCCGACGCTGATTTTTCGGAACACTGGGAACGGGCGATAGAATTATACAGAGAAGGCTCAAAAATTTTTCCCGAGGATGCGCGGTTTTCGTGGGCGTTGGGAAATCTTTATTTCAGCCGTTCCCTTTACGGCCTTGCGTGGGACGAGTACCGGAAAATTGAACCTCTTATACCCGACAATACAGCTGTTCTAATCAGGCTTGCAAGAACTGCCGGGCATCTGAACCGCTATGCCGAATCGGTGGACTTTTATGAGCGCGTAATTGAAGTTGAACCGGATAACAGTGACGCGATTGACAGTCTTGGCTGGATGTATTTCAAAGTCCACCGGCTTGCGGACGGAGAAAGACTGCTTGTTTGTGCGGTTGAACGCTTTGGCGACGATTCGGATTTTTCTATGACGCTTGGAACTATTTACTCCGATTTGTACCGCTACGATGACAGCAAATATTGGTATAACAAAGCCATTGCTTTCGGGGAAAGCCTTGGCAACAATGTATATACCTCAATAGCATGGTACAACCTTTCAATTTTGGAATCGCGTTTTTACCATTACGACCTTTGCATGGACGCGACAAATTCTTCATTAAGAATGTATAACAGGGCTTCCGGCCACCTTGCCCGCGGAGAACTTTTAAGACGTCAGTTAAAACTGACAGAAACTCAAAAAGAGTACGAAGCCGCTTACGAGACGGACACTTCTCCGCTTGCAAAATTAGCTCTTGCGCAGGTTTATCAATTATCCGGACGGCTGGAAGAGGCGCGGCTTTATGCGCAAGACTGCCTGAAGGACAGCGATAACTCATGGATGATAAATTTCGGCATAGACCCCAACCAATATAAAAGAGATATTCATCTGATACTTGCAAAAACATATTCCGGTCTTCTGAGCACCGAACGTTTTTTGCCATGGGTAACTCCAAAAGAAAAAATACTGTCATTGTTCAGAACTGTCTCGTATATGTTAAAAAAAGAAGTAAACCTAAAGCTATACAGAAAATACAGCCTTGCCGCGGCAAATGCGTATGGGGAATTTTTTTCGGACGGCGGAGAGCACATCGACACTCATCTGGATTCGCTTATCCAATACAATAATGCCTTTTATGATTATCCGCACCGCGCCGTTACCTATTTGAACAAAGCCCGTATGTTTGAAACGACGCTTATTCCTGCCGCAGTCCCTCTTTATGATTTGGAAGAGGGCATTTTATTTAACAAAAAATACCTTATAGAAAAAGCAATGTATAAATTTGATGCTTTCTGGGAAAAGGAATTTATTGCCAACTGTTATAAAGAATCTAAAAATGCACAAGACCTTTTTGCAATGAACCGGGGAGCGGTGAATCAAGCCGGAATGAGGCTTCCGGTACAGATAGATTTATTTTTGGAAGAAGCGGTAAATTCAAAAAAACATCTTGAAAAGGCGCTTGAAAAAGCAGGGTTCAAAAAAGAACCGCCAACCGCAAGATTCAGGCTGGCTGTACAAATTCATGGCACGCAGGAAGGCGGTTACACGGCAATTTGCGAACTGGTTGACAAAAAGGGAGAAACGGAAGATTTGCGGTATTCATTTCCGTTACGTGAAACAACACGGGCTGAATATTACAAACTTGCAAGGTTTCTTAGAAACGAAATATTTACAGTCAATTAACGTTTAATGCTTTGAGTTTTAACGTTTTACGTTTTATTGTTTTAACTTTTCTACGATTTCGGCAATGATCCTGTCGGCGTCCTCACAGGAAACCTGGCACGTTCCTACCTGCTTGTGGCCGCCGCCGCCGTAACAAAGCAATAGCGCGCCAACATCCGTAGTCGCAGTCCGATTTACAATACTGTACCCGACAGTAACAGCAACATTTACTTTATTCCGTCCGTCCACAATCCAAACTGAAATATTTTGCTCCGGAAAAAGCGTGTATATAAAAAACCTGTTTCCGGCATAGATTGTTTCCACATTCCGCAGGTCTATCATAATAACATTACCAACGGGTTTGGCGTGTTGAAGAACCATCTCTTTATAATTGAGTGTCTGTTCAAAATACAAATCCAGGCGTTCTTTTACATCCGGCATGGCAAGTATTTCATCAATATTTTTTTCGGAACAGGCTCTGGCCAGCTCTTTCATTAAATCGTAATTACTGATGGTAAAATTCCTGAAACGGCCAAGACCGGTACGCGGGTCCATGATAAAGCCCAGAAGTATCCATCCTTTAGGATCCAAAATTTCATCAGGAGTCAGGTTGCCGGAATCCACCTTATCAACATAATGGATCATCTCCGCAAATTTACCCAGTTTGGCATCGCCTCCGTAATATTCATAAACTACCCTTGCGCAGCTTGGAGCCGGTTTTGACACTCCCTCAAAATAAATATTTTTACCTAATCTTTCAGATTCACTGGAATGATGGTCAAACCACAGTTTACAGCCCTTAATATAGGGAATATTCGCCAGGATATCGTTATCCGTAGCTTCAATAAGTCCATCTTGAATATCTTTAGGATGTACAAATTTCCATTCATCGATCAGACCCAAGTATACTAAAAGCGCGCCGCAGGCCAGTCCGTCAAAATCAGATCTGGTTAATAACCTCATAACTTTACCATCCTTACCAATAGAATCTTATTTATAATTTCGGCATATTCTACCATTTTCTTCAATTGTACACCACCTTTGCAAGATGATAAAGACGGCGCGGCAGTTCACAAAGCCTGATCCAAGATACTTTTCAGAATATTTACAAATGATTTCTCTCGTTTTTTAGAAAAATAGGACGTTTTTTATTAAAATCAAGTCAAATTTTCGCCTCTATATTTCTTTTTTTTAACGCCGATAATTTGACAGAGGGGATAAAGGTTAAACGCCCTTTTTATCGGAGGTTGGTTTGATTAGAGGATGGTATACGGGCGCCAGCGGCATGAGGGCGCAGCAATTCCGGCTGGACGCGGTTGCGAACAATCTGGCTAACGTTGATACGGACGGTTATAAGCGGGATGTGGCGTCTTTTAAGGCCTTTCCCGAAATGCTGATACGGCGGCAGGACGATGATGGGGTGTATAAAATCCCCTTTGGTTCGGCGGATGCCGCGCCCATTGTCGGAAAAATGGGTACAGGCGTAGAGTTAAATGAACTATTCACCAACTTTGAGCAGGGCTCGTTAAAGGAAACCCAGAGTGATTTTGACATTGCCCTTGACGATGGTGAACGCAATGGTGAGATGTTCAGAAAAAACAGGGGTTTTTTTAGCGTAGCGACCCCCTACGGCGAGCGTTATACCCGAAACGGCTCGTTTCACCTTGGAAAAGAGGGCTTCCTTGAAACCAAGGAAGGCTATCCCGTCCTTGGCGAAAACGGCCCTATCAGGGTAAAAGCCAACAACTTTCAGGTAGATAAAGAGGGAAGGGTTTGGGTGAACGCCGCCTATCCCGATGAACCGAATGTATTTGCGGGCAGAGAATCCAATCTTTGGGAAGAGCCGATTCTGCTCGACACCCTTAAAATTGTCGAATTCGATATTGAACGCTATCTGGAAAAACAGGGAAGCAGCCTTTACCGCGAAAGCGAAACTTCCGGCCCCGCGATGATAATGCAGGAAAGGGATCGCCCAAAAGTTTTGCAGGGCTTTGTCGAAGCGTCAAATGTTAACCCTGTAGTAGAGATGGTTCAAATGATCGAAGTAAACCGCGCTTATGAAGCGAATCAAAAAGTTATACAGACCCATGACTCAATGCTGGGTACTTTAATAAATCAAGTTGCCAAATTCGGCTAAGAGGTAAATTATGGTTAGAAGTTTATGGACAGGCGCATCGGGAATGATTGGACAGCAGGCTAATACGGATGTAATTTCGAATAACCTTGCAAACGTGAACACTCACGGCTACAGAAAACAGCGCGCTGATTTTGAGGATCTTCTTTATCAGACGGTCAAGGTTGCAGGCACTCCCGCTACCGAAGACACTGTAGTTCCGGTTGGAGTTCAGATGGGGCACGGCGTTAAACTGGCGGATACCCAGCGTGTTTTTTCGCAGGGCTCTTTACAGCAGACCGAAGTGCCCACCGACATGGCGATTATGGGCGAAGGCTTCTTCAAGATTCAGATGTACGACGGCAGTATGGCGTATACGCGTAACGGAAACTTTAAAGTCGATTCCGACGGGCGTATGGTAAACAGCAACGGTTACTGGCTTATACCCGATATAATGATGCCGGAACTTTTTTTGCCGGAAACGATTAACATTACAAAGGACGGCAGAGTAAGCGTAAAAGTTCCGCGCGACGGCGATCTTGTGGAAGTTGATATCGGCAGAATTGAGCTTTACCGTTTTCCGAATCCGGTCGGCCTTACAGCCGTCGGAGAAAATCTTTTTAAAGTAAGCAACGCTTCGGGAGAAGCAATTCCGTCAATTCCCGGTTATGAGGGCATGGGCACTATTCAGCATAAGTTTTTGGAAATGTCCAATGTGCAGATCGTACAGGAAATGGTCAACCTGATTGTCGCCCAGCGCGCTTATGAATTTAATTCACGCACGATTCAAACCAGCGACAATATGCTCGGAACAGCGACCACGCTAAAGAGGTAAATTAAATGGAAATAACCGGCCTTGGAACGGCATATCTGGATGATTTTAAAATGTCTGCAGGTTCGCCTTCCGCCGCAATTACGGGGCAGGGCAAACAGGATTTTTCCGAGATTCTCGCAAAGGCAAATGCCGCAAGGGAAGGAACCGGCACTTCTGCCAGAATTTACAAAAATGTTGAAGTTGACAAGACCGATAAACTTTACGAACAATGCCTGGAGCTGGAAACTTTTTTGGTAAAAAATCTGTTAACCGGGATGAGGAACACCATCCAAAAATCCGGCTTAATCGACGAGGGCTTTGCCGGAAAAATGTACGAAGATATGCTCTACGATGAGTACGCCAAAGATTTAACCAAACACGGCGGCTTCGGCCTTGCGGAGCAAGCCTACCGGCAACTGAAGCAGTATGAGTGATAGGCTGCTGCCATGACGCAGCGGCAAAGATGCCGCTGTTTTCCAATCTTTAGCTGAAGTTTTGCCAAGGGACGTCAATTTTTCATCAATCTACTTTAAACTTTGAAACTTCCCGCATCAAAGTGTCGATGCCTTCGCGGTTTTTGTTGCTTATCTCGTTGACTTGGTTTACCGCTACATTTATCTGCTCCGCGCCGGAAGCCATCTCGTTCATGCCGCCGGTTATCTCCTGCGTCACTTTTTCAAGATTCTGGCTCTCGTGCATTACTTCCTTGCTGCCGTCAAGCATCTCCTCGGAGCCGCCCTTTACCTGCTGGGTAATGCTGTTCAAATCGCCTGTGGCATTTAATAGCTGCTTGCTTCCCGACTCCTGCTCTTCCATCGCGTTGCGGACATTTTCTTCCTGCACCGCTACGGTCTTGACGCTTGAGTCAATCGCCTCGAATTTGGTAAGCACGTTTTCGGTTGATTTGGTTATCTTGTCTATCGAACCTTTTATCTTTTTCAGAACATTACCGATGGTCTTTGACTGCTCGCTGGAACTTTCCGCCAGTTTGCGGATTTCATCGGCGACAACGGCAAAGCCCTTGCCCGCCTCTCCCGCGTGAGCCGCTTCGATAGCGGCGTTCATCGACAAGAGGTTGGTCTGGCTGGCGATGTTTTCCATTACCGAGTTAATCTCCAGCAAACCCTCCGACTCGCGGGCGATTTCCTGTATATCCTGAGACACTTCCTGCAATCCGGTTCGGCCCACATCGGAGGCTTCCTGTAACGTGTTTACATTGGCGGCGTTATTTATCAGCGTATTGGTAACCGAATTGATGTTGGCTACCATTTCCTCGATCGCCGATGAAGCCCGTGAAACATTATCGCTCTGGCTCTCAACATGACCGTTAAGTTTGTTGATGTTCGCTATTACCTGTTCCATAGTGGCGTTAGTTTCGGTAACGCTGGCGCTCTGGTTAAGGACTCTGCCTTTGATGCTTTGGATGTTAGCGGTAATCTGGTTCACCGCGGCGGCGGTTTCGGTCATGTTACTCGCAAGATCGTTGCCGATGTTATTCAAATTTGCCGCCTCTTTCTTGATGATTATAATCAGGTTTTTGATCTTCGCTATTGTTTCGTTAAAGTACATGGCAAGATCGCCAACCTCGTCTTTTGAATGGACGACAATGGTTCGCGTAAGATCGCCTTCGCCTTCGGCAATGTCCTTGAGCGTGTCCGCTACCGTAACGATTGGTTTGGTAGTTCTGCTGAGAACAATGTATATAATTACCGCCACTCCTGATAAGGCTGTCAGCGCGACAATGACGGCATATTTGATCATTTGATAGACTTCCTTCATAATATACGAGCCCATGGTTCCGATTAATATCGACCAGGTTTCACCTGTATTTCCAATCTCAAGGGGCTGAAGCACAAAATAAGCATTCTCCTTGAGGTTAGGATCATACGTACTGAATTCAAAGAACTTCCCCTCCTGTACTGCCTTAAAAGCTTCCTGTTGGTGGGAGCCGTATTCAAAAT
>JAIRUC010000096.1 GCA_031254615.1 Treponema sp.
GAATCCAAATCCGGAAGACGCACTGGAAAAGTTAATCGCCATGGGAACACGGCTTGCCATAATCACCCTTGGCCCCGACGGAGCTATGGCAATACTGCGCAGAAATGACGGAAGCACAATAAAAACAAGCGCGCCAGGCGTGAATATTACAAACTTAGTTGACACTGTAGGCGCGGGAGACACCTTTCTTGGAGCGCTCCTTGCCTTTCTTGACATGAAAGGAAAATTGTCGCATAACGCAATTGCCGGCTTAAGCGAAACTTGTTTAAACGACGCTCTTGTTTTTGCAAATAAAGCCGCCGCTGTCGTTTGCACACGACACGGAGCGCAGCCGCCCACACTGGATGAAATTTAATCAGCCCTACTCTTGCGTAAATGGTATCGTAATACCAATCAAATATTATATCCTTTTTGATTAAACCCCAAACTTTTTTAAATCTACTTTTCCGTCGGCAGAAACTTTTACGCCTTCCGAACGAAGAAGTTTTGTCTGCAATTTTCCGCCCTCCCCTTCCAGCGCAATACGGCCGTCGGAGCGGATTATTCTGTACCAGGGAAGTTCGTATTTTTCGGACATGGAATGGAGAACTCGTACGGTCTGGCGCGCACCGTTGGGAAAGCCCGCTTTCATCGCGATATCACGATAACTGCAAACTTTGCCTTTGGGGACTGCTTTAATCTGCTCAATAATGCGGAGGGTATTTTCTGTCATAAAAATAAAACTATTTGGTTTCTGCGGCTGATTTTACCGATAGCACATCCGTACCGCGCTCAAGGGCGACAAGGCCTGTTCGCGCAAGTTCAAGGATTCCGTACGGGCGCAGAAGCAGCAAAAGACCGTTAAGTTTTTCCAAATTGCCGGTGGCTTCTACAGTAATGGTAGACTGAGAAACATCAACAACACGCGCGCGGAAAATACCCGCAATTTCCAGAACAGCAGGACGGATTTTTTCATCCGCGCCTATTTTTACCAAAATGATTTCACGGCGCAGGCACGAAGACGGCTCCAGCTCGCGCACGGCGATTACGTCAATCAGTTTTTCCAGTTGTTTGACGATCTGTTCCAGTACGCGCTCTTCGCCGGTTACCGCAATTGTCATACGGGAGACAGAAGCGTCTTCTGTCTCACCTACGGTAAGGCTGTCAATGTTGAATCCGCGGCGGCTAAAAAGCCCGGATACCCTGCTTAATGTTCCGGCCCTGTTTTCTACCAGTACCGAGACAATATGCTGATTTCCTGTCTTGCCGCCGCTTGACTTCTTTGGTTTACTCACGATTTCTTTCTGGGAACTGCGTCCGCTATCTGCTGGTTAATTGTGCCTAGCGAAGCGCGAACATCCCTCCCCTTTTCCATGGCGGCCTGATATCTGCCCATCGCCTGATCGACTTCCGCCTGTTCTGTGGTTTCGTAGGCTTTTGCCACTTCATTGTTCATTTGGGCATAATCCAGATTCAATAATGAATAACGCGCGCCGTTAATATTTCTTTCAGTTTCTTCAATTGCCGGCCTTAATCCAGTTAACAGGCTTTCAGACTCGCTTTTTGCTCTGGCAAGCCCGGTTTTTCCCTCGGTTATTGCCCTGTCAGCCGCGGCAATCGCCTCTGCCGCGTGGGTTTTGGCGGCGTCATAACGCTTGGAGTCCGCCTCAACCTGCATACGCCTCAGAGAATCCCGCGCGCGTGCAAGACTGCTGCCCCCATATATAACCGCGGCTTCGTCATTTTCCGCCCGAAAAACCGCTTCTCTGGCGCTGTCCATTTCCGCTATGGGCGGCTTTGCGCAGCCTGCCAAAAGAGCCAAAGTAATAAAACCGAATAAAATATATTTAAATTTCATAGTTGCTCCTTACTTTAAGTATAATCTATTTTTTATCAACTTTCTATATAGAGTTGCCGGGATTTTTCAGGAAAAGCCCTTGATTAATCTCCTTTCAACCTTTATTTTCTATATTATATGAGAATTATCCGCTTTTTTAAGCTTATATTTTTTATTTACGAATGTATTATTTTTTTATTCCTTGCCGGAATTGTGGTTTTACGGAGTATCGATCAAGCCGGATTTCCTCAGATAGCGCTTGCGGCGTCTGCAGCCCTGTTTCCGCTGATGTCCCTGTTTATATGGCTGGACAGTTCCCGTTACAGAGTTTATATGCCCCTGTTTACGGCAGGGAAATGTATCGGCATCTTTTCTATACTAGTCTGGTCTATTATTGCCGGAAAGGTTACAATAAAAGCGGTTATTTTTGGCACGGCGGAAGTTGAATCGTTTTTATTATACAGTTATTTATTTTCTATGATTGCTATTCTATTAATTATCAGGGATGAAAATCTTAGAGACGAAAGTATCAGAGACAAAAATATATTAAACGAAATTGTCAGTGATGATAAAAACCTGGAGGTTGAGTAATGCGTGTTATTCCAATAGCGAGCGGAAAGGGAGGCGTGGGAAAATCTCTGGTTGCGGCAAATCTGGGGATAGCCTTTGCACAGGCGGGAAAACGTGTAGTGTTAGCGGACATGGATCTTGGAGCGTCGAATCTTCACCTTGTTTTGGGATACCATTCGCCTCGTATAGGTATCGGAACATACCTTAACAATACAAAGTCCAATTTTGCGGATGTTATTACCGACACCGATATACGCGGTCTTCGCTTTATTCCCGGAGACAACGAAATACCAGGTACGGCGAACCTTACACTCCCACAGCGCAAATCTCTTGTAAAACAACTGCTCGCCCTTCAGGACGAAACCGATATTCTTATACTTGATCTTGGGGCCGGAACACATCAATCCATTCTGGATTTTTTCCTGCTTTCCAATCAGGGCATTGTTGTTTCCGCTCCCGCTGTAACTGCGGTATTAAACGCGTATGTCTTCCTTAAAAACGCGGTTTTCCGCCTGATGTTTAATTCGTTCAGCAAAGGGTCTCCTGCCCGAGCCTATCTGGAAAAAATCCGCAAGGAGAGCACCGGAGGGCATCATAAACTTTATATTCCAAAAATGCTGCCGGAAATAAAAAAGGTCGACCCCGCTTCTTACGAAAAATTTGTTAAAAGGCTGGAGGTACTGCGCCCGCGCTTAATAATGAATCTGGTAGACGAACCAAAAAACGCGGATGTCGCGATGAAGATACGGCGTTCCTGCGAAGAATACCTTGACTTAAAAATTGAACACATGGGTATCATCTACCGTGATATGCTTCAGGATACGGCGCTTGCATCCAGATTGCCCATAACGCTGTATAAGCCGCAGTCGATTCTTTCGCAGGCAATTTACCGGATTGCCGACAAAATTCTGCAAAGCCCGGAGGATATGTACACTCTGGACGACAAGCAGATAGACGAAAGTTTCCAGGAGGCGGAACTTGAAGCGGAAATCGATTTTGACAGCAAGATGGATTATGTTGAAGATCTGCTTCATTCCGGCGCAATGAGTAATAGTGATTTAATTGAAACGGTCAAATCGCAGCAGCTGGAAATTTCCAAACTTAGGAAAGAACTTAATTTTATCAGACAGAAGCTGACGCGCGCGTCACAGCAGGGTTTTAGGGTATAAGCATGCTTCTTTCAATTCCGTTTCCTTCGTGGTTAAAACCGGAAATAATTCCCGGCCTGCCTGTGCGCTGGTACGGGCTGATGTACATATTCGCCTTTGGCACCGCGTTTTTTTTGTACCGAAAACAAATTAAAGAACGCGACTTTCCAATGTCAGACGACAATTTGTCGAGTATGTTTTTCTGGGGGATACTGTCCCTTCTTGTAGGAGCGCGGCTCTTCTCTACTTTGATCTACCACGGCGACAGTACATATTGGCTGAAACCGTGGCTTATTTTCTGGCCGTTCCAGAACGGAAAATTTACCGGCTTGCAGGGAATGAGTTACCACGGCGGCGCTTTATTCGGACTGCTCTCCGTTGTTATTTTCGCAAAGGTTAAACGCATCAGCTTTAGGGAAATCAGCGACATGTTCGCCGCAAGCGTCCCGTTAGGCTACACTTTCGGCCGGCTGGGCAATTTTATAAACGCTGAGCTTTACGGCAGAGTAACAACCGGCCCGCTCGGAATGATATTCCCCGGCGCGACACCGCTTCCTGTAAAAGAAAGCTGGGTAATGGAGGCCGCCGAAAAAACCGGCGTTGCAATAACAGGCGCTTATGTAAACCTTCCCCGCCATCCTTCCCAGCTTTACGAAATGCTTTTTGAAGGACTGATACTCTGGGCGATAATTTGGTTTTTCCGCAACCGCAAACCGTTCAAAGGTTTTCTTGTGGGGCTGTACTTTCTGGGTTACGGTTTCTTTCGCTTCTTTATCGAATATTTCCGCGAGCCGGATTCTCATCTTGGATACCCAATCGAATTTGTCAAAAACACTTTGCCAACCGCTTACGTTCACCCGCCTTTCAGTTTTTCCACCGGGCAGATTCTCTGCTTTTGCATGATTCTGTTCGGCGTTGTGTGGATGGTGATTGCTTCCCGGCTTCCAAACGA
>JAIRUC010000120.1 GCA_031254615.1 Treponema sp.
CAAGAGCCGCAGTCAAGGTAATTCCAGTCTTTGGGCAGATAATCAAGTTCAAAAACACTCGCGCCTTTTTGCTGGATGTAGCAGTTTATCCTCGCATCCTGAAACAGATATTCCTTAACACCGTCAAGATCAAAATCATGCTGAATAAGCGATGAGATAAATTTTCCCTTTTCTCTGGACAGTTTTTCTGCACGTAACAGAGAACTGTACGCCGCCTTGCGAAGTTCATGGCGAAGGAAGCCGCCGCCGGGAGTAAACAGGCAGGAATCCTGTGATTTCCAAAGTTCTTCCCTTGCGTTTTGTTTACGGTATTTGTCTCCCTTTAACTGATTGATAAGAACACTGGTAAACATCATTTTTGAATATATGCCGTTCGTTTCACAATGCTCAATAAGAAAACGCCGAGGCGAAAAATTATTTTCCAATGACGATGAATTCGGAAAACTTGCTTTTTTAAAAATTCTATTCGTCCTTATTACTTTCGCGGGCAGTACAGTTTCTACAAAATCTTTGGAAAGAGAAAGCTCTTCAAAAAAACGATGCCATGCGGTATCCTGCGCCTCTTCAGGGTCGGAGAAAGGCTCTTCGGGGAAGACGGTAATAATACTGTCAGGCGAAAGCGCGTTTTCTTCTTCCATAGTTTTTCTTAATTCAAGAAAAACCTGAGACGAACTTTTTTGCGCCAATACAGCCTGTGTGGACAGAGAAACGGGAAAAACCGTAATCAGTTTTCCCTGATCTTCGCTGATGCACGGAAAATAAAGGTCTGTTCCAGACAGACCTGCCTGAACAAATTGAGCCTGTGAAAGAAAAGTGTAATGCATATCGCTGGCGGCAAGGGCGGCAGCCAAATGTTGTTCCCATGTCATGCCGGGTATCCAGCAGCCAAGAGGGCGCTTGCCAAAATGTTTGCGAAGATAGGTTGTCATAAACTCGATTTGCCCGATTCTGTCCTGCAGAGGGATTAAAGGCAGCATAGGTTCATAAAAACCGCCGCTTAAAATTTCAGCTTGTTTTCGGGCGACCATATCTTCGATTAACATAAAAAATTCGGGATGATTCCGCTCTACCCAATAAAGCAGGACGCCTGAATAATGCAGTACAGCCTGTATATTCGAATAACGGTACAAATTTGAAACAAAGGGGCGCATTTTGTTTTCATATACATATTGAAATTCTTTTTCGCTTGCCCCGGAAGGAACATGGGCGTGAGAGCCAAGAATTAACAACATTTTATTTTCTTTCACTTAGCCCCTATCATCCGGAAAATTAATAAAGAGCAGACGGAAAAAACCATAGACAACATCCCCATAGAAATAAGTACCAGCGGTTTTCCGCGCAAGAAAACAGGAACCGCCTCCAAAGCCGCTCTTCGGCGGATTTCGCCGGTAATAATCAATACAAGGCAAATCCCTGAGGCAAACCCAAAAGACAAAAGAAAGGCCTGCGCAAAGTTATCTGCAATGTTCAGGCAGATAAAAACCGCCGCTGCGGTAATTCCTCCCGGAAAAGTGATGGAATATTCGTTTACCGGCCTTTTTTTTATTATTTGATGAAAAAACAAATACTCCAGCGCATCATAGACAATGTAACTGACAGGAAACAGCAGTACATAGACAAAAAGACCGGGAATAATTGAAGAAACTATTTTTGAAAAAAATGCCCATAACATAATGACAGATAAAAAGATTATTCCCAATTTAATAAAATTTGAAAAATGTCCCGGGTTTTTTGATTCGGCAGCTCCCTTTATTCCAAGAGCGCATTGAAGCGTAAGATTCATTGAGAATGCCGAAAGAATAAATAAAATTACAAAGGGCATTTGATCCATTTTCAGTCCCCTCCGGCAATAGCTTTTTTACCGTATTGGTATAAACAAATTATATAACCCAACAGCAGCAAAGCCCCTGCCGAAGTCGCGAATATCCCCATTGGAAAAAGTGAATTTGACTTAAAGTACATAATTGTTACCATTCCGTAAGAAGTTCCCGGAAGCGAAAGAGAACAGTAAGATAAAGGCTCTCTGACAATGGAAAAAAGAATAATCAAACCGGCAAGAATAGCCGCCTGTGAAACCGCGTCCGATACATGGGCTGCAATATCGATATATTTATTTTCGGAGGGAGGTACAATCTGTTCAAAAATACCAGAAGCCGCACAAAACAAAGGAACGATTAACAGGAGAAAAAAAACTTCAAACCCTGCGAGCGGGCATAAGAGCCATAACAACAAAAGGTATATACTGCCAAAAAATGAAGCGATACATGTAAAAACAGACGCTCTTCCTTCTACAGGAAAAATTTTTGGGCTTATCTCGGAACACATAAACGCGTATGTTAATGTAGTAAGCCCGTATACCCAGAATAAACTTCCGGCTATTATAACAGCCCATGAAAGACGCGCGGAAGCCATAACCAAAAGCCCCGCACCCGATAATCCGCCAAGGGGTGAAAGAGAACCCCAAAAAGAATATTGCCGGTCAAGACTCATTTGTTTCCCCTTATGTTCGCGAGAGATGCGGCCTCTATTCGCGTAATATATACCTGTAACAAGCTCATGGGTAAATTACCCGCGATTTGCATGGCATGGGCGCTTAAAGGAATTATATCATCCACGCTGCCGTTAGCTGAAACAATCGCGCCAAGGGGGACAAGAATTCCGTCCTGAAAAGCCGCAAATACAAACATTTTTTCAGCTGAATTATCCATTAAAAACCAGTATCCAAAAATGCCGGCTTTCCCGTCATTGACGCCTTTATATTCGGCAATCCTGCGCGAATCCCCGGAGGAGATCAGCACATTGTTTATGGTTCTTAAAAGATAATACTTCTGCAGCGGCTGAGATAAAACCCAAAGCAGGGATATAAAAAACAACAGCCCTATAACCCAGCCAAAAATAATCGCTTTGTTTTTTAAAATAACGGCATCTTTCATAGAAAATTCTCCGGAACCATTCCGCTGTTTTTGCGCGAAAAGAAAATTTTATCTTCAAGAAGACGTATCAGCGGCGTAAGGCAATTTACCAGGGCCAACGCGATTAAACAGCCTGTGTATTCCATGCAGCGGTAACGGAAAAACCACGAGAGAACCGCTCCCAAAACAACGGAAAACAAAACTCCCTGCCATAACTTGGCGCTGCTTGCCGGCTCTGCGGCAAGAATAAAAGCCGCCGCGATAGTACCGCCGGAAAAAAGCCCGTACAACAAATCTCCGTTCCAAAGTATTTCGGTTGTGTCTCCCGCAAGCCGGATTAAAAAACCATAAACCGCAAGAAAAACTAACGGAACCCATCCGCGGTTAATTCCCAATACCGTTATAATTACAGTACCCAGTAAAAGCGCAAAAAGCCCTCTGTCAACAATCATACCCGGACTGTTAAAAAAAAGAAGGTTTATGTATCCCGACGGAAGCTGCACCCCGGCAAGTGAAAAAACCGTATCATTAAAAAACGCGGTAACGGAAGTGTCGAGCGTACTTAAACCTGAAACGGTCATTTCCGATGCGTGGTTTTCGAGAGCGTTCACAAAGACGGAAGGCCACGAGAAGCGGATAAAGAGCCAGCCTCCAAGCGCCGGATTAAGCCAATTTGAGCCAAGACCGCCAAAACTGTATTTGACGACAACGATCGCAAACGCCGCTCCTAACGCGGCATAAACAGGATGAATCTGATTTGGCAGCAATAAGGAAAGAATCAGAGCTGTTGCCGCGGCGCTGCCGTCTTTTATTTTTGAAGCTCCGAATTGCCGCCATGTTAATAAAAGCTCTATGATTATTGCGGTAAAAACCGCAGCCACCGCGATTATTAAAGACTGTCCGTTATCGGTTAACGCCGACTGCAGCACGCAAAGGAAGGCGCACACTGAAACCAGCCACATTCTTCCGGTACTGGGACACGAAATATTAATTTGAGGTTTTTGTCTAAAAATTAATTTTTGTTCAGGCATCTGCTGTCTCCGGATTTTCTTCCGATACTGTTTCAGATAACAACAGGGCGGACGGACAAACAACCTTGCAGCAGCCGCATCCGTGACATCCTGCCGCTCCCGCATTTTCTATCCCAAGCGTTCTCGCCCGCTTGTAGATATACTGAGGATCAAGCCCCATCGGACAGACCGCCCTGCATTCGCCGCAGTTGATGCAATTTTGCTGTTCACCGTAGGCAGCCTGCGACCTGGACATGGCGACAATCGCATAACAGTTTTTCCTTACAGGTTCGTCAAGGTACATTACTTCCCTTCCGGAAAGCGGAGAGCCCGTGGCAATCCGGTACGGCTCTTCTATAAAACCGCCGCACTGCTCTATTAGCTCGCCGATTCTTGTTCCAATTCTTACTTTCAATATTTGCGGTTTTTTTACAGCCGACCCTCCGACAGCCACATAACGCTCAAGGATCGGCCTTTTATGTTTTACCGCGTCGTGCGCAGCCGCAAGAACAGCGGGACTAAGAATCAAAAAAGAGCCGAAACTATACCCTTCTTTTTTTTCAAATGTCCTTAGCGCAAGTTCAAGTTCCCTGTTGTTCCGCTGCGGATAACGGCAGCCTGTCAGCACAAGGACAGAATGAATGTCCTGGTTTTCCGCTTCCTGCATTAATCTTTCACCTAATTCTTTTTCGTGATACGAAACGGCAAAAATTATCTGCTTTACTTTAAAGCAGGCTTTTGCGACAATAGCCGCTCCTTCAATGACAGCCTGCAGTCTCTCATTGCAAAGAGCATAATCTGCGGCAAGCCAGGGATCGTCAAAAACACAGCGTACTACAAGCGTTATTTTTTCGTTCTCGTTTCTCTTGGCGGAGATCATACCGGAAAGCGGTCTGCCGGAATTTTCCATTTCTACAATGCCGTAGTCTGAAAGTATCCTTTGCAAATCATAGCCGCTTAAACCTTTCCATTGAAAGATATCCTCCCGCCTGCCCAATTTTTCAAAAGCGCCTTCCATCCGTATTACAAAGGCATCGTTATCCATACCGTATCTGTCCTTCCATGAAACTTTGCGGATAACTCTGCCGGGAACAGTAGCGTGAACATTAACCGCGCCCGGTCCCGATGCCCTGCCAATAAGCATTCCCTCTCTGACCGTTTCCCCTACCTGTACAATAGGATAAACCTTTCCGGCACAATCACCGAGAGGAATAACCGAAATCGCCGGAAGATAGGCGTTTTCAGCATCATGTTTTGGCGGCGCTGTAGGGTCGTCAAAGACAAGCCCTCCGCGCGGAAAAGAATATATCTTCATTTATTAAGCGTCCTTTCGGATGCGAAAAGTATTTTTACTATTATACAATAGCACTTTTTTGCGGTTTATGTCAGTGTGCCGCAGCATTCCGGTAATTTTTTTTAAACCACCGGACCTGCCCTTTGCAGGCAATAATATTTTACCAAATATTGTTTTCCCATTAAATAGCAATCCGGGTAAAATAAAAAGCAGTAAAATTAACAATGACAGATTTTCCCATATTCTGCCTCTGCCAACATTCGCCGCGGCTTTACCGCCGGAATTAACGCTGTTAAAAAAATCCATTAAATGTTTAACCGGGAAAGGAGGATAATCATCAAATTTTATTTTTTGGATTCCGGCGGCCTTTGTATCCATGGCCGGAAGACCGTCCTCGCCAAGAATATAACCAGGATAAGCCGCGCCCGGCCTGCCAAGCTGCTGCGTAGAAAAAGACGCCTGATAATTCAGGTGCGCGTAATAATCCTGTTCTTCCACAAGGAAATTAAATTTACCGCCGCCGGAGTAAGTTCCGGGCAGTAAAGGTGTCAACAACATTACAAAAAAAGCGGCGGCGGCAAGAGGCGCCATATACAGGGAAAAAGAAAAATCCGGATAACTGCGCCTGATTATCATTACGGGAACGAAGCGTCTCTGTCCGCTTCTCCAAAGCGATATTGTTTTAACAGAAAGAAGAAAGGCAACAAAAGCGCAAGCTGCGGCTAACAGTGTAAAAAAAAGTTTTAACTCCGTAAAAATAACAATGGCCGCAATAGCCGCCGCAAAAACGGCAAGAAAAGGCCAGTACATTCTGTATGGTTCAATTACTTCTTTATAAATCAATTTAATTTTTTGAGCGTTTATACCAAAAGAAAGATACTTAACAAATTCTGCGGCAGGTTCCCGAAAGCAGACAAACAGCCCAAGAAACAAAGCGGCGGCGGCAAATCCGCCGGCGCCAAAAAATGCAAGGCAGGAAAGGGGGGGCAGCAGAGCAAAAACAGCCGTTATGCCGCGATGATTTTTTTTATTCACATAACAAATTATAATTACAAATAAGGAAGCGACTGCATAAGTTAGAAAAAAAAGCGGCAACGGTTTTCCAATGCCAAAATACTCGGCGGAAAACCGGATGTCGCCTAACAGCTCGTAAAAACGCCTGTCAAGCGAAGACACTGCCCAATTGCCCGCCTTTAACGGAATATAAACATAACGCTTGCCGTCCCGTACAAAAACATCCCTTAACTTTCCGGCATATCCGTCGTTACGCGGATCAAAAGAAAATACCCTTGCATCATATTTATCAAGGGGAATTAGCTGAAGAGAACCAAAATCGTCAAGCATTACCCACTGCGAAGATTCGGATACCGGAGCGCCGGCAAAAATACCGGTAAAATCGTTTTCACCTTCAGTTAAACGTTCCCGAAGAAGCCTGTCATCAACAGAAGCATCCGCCTGCAGTACCGCATAACCGCCTCGCAATCCGCCGTACCCGGCATAGAAACCAAAAGCCAGCAGCCCGATAGCTGAAACTATGGTAACAAGGCTTAACAGCAAAAAAAAACGAAAGAAAGACATATACGCCTATAATGAAGCCACAAAAAAACCGACTGATATCAAAATACCCAAAATAGCGCCTACCACCACTTCCTGCATTGTATGACCGTTGATTTCTTTTACAGGTTGAAATTCCAGATCTGTTTTTTCCGATACCTTTTTTCCAAGAGCATTAAGCGCCCTTGCCTGCAAACCTGCGGCTCTTCTGACTCCAAGAGAATCACGAAGTACAACTAGGGCAAAAACAAGGGAAAAAACAAACCAATTTGAGGATATCCCTTCAAAAAAACCGGCCGATGTAGTTAAAGAACAGACTAAAGCTGAATGACTTGAAGGCATCCCTCCTGTACGCCAAATCGCGGTTTCTATTGCTTCCATCAGAGTTTTATGCTTATGAGTTAATAAATAAACAATCGTTTTCAAAGCTTGGGCAAAAATCAAACTAAAAAAAGTGGAAAGAAAAATACGGTTTCCAAACAGGGAATTTATTTCGTTTACAGCAGTCATTTTATAATGGTCTAGTAATGTGCAATCTTTGTCAATACACTCTAATTCAATGGAACTGATTACCGGAGAAAATGACAAAGGACGCAGACTGGACAGGATACTGCGCAAAGCGCTGCCGGATCACCCTCTGCCGCTGATACACCGGCTTTTACGGCAGGGGCAAGTACTTGTAAACGGAAAACCCGCAAAGGCAAATGATCGCATCGACAGCGGAGCGGCAGTCAGTATCCCCATAAAAGATACTCCAAAACCGGCTAAAACGCCCCGATCACTTCCTCTCCCTGAAATTATCTGGAAGGGTTCAGGCCTTATTGCCGTGAATAAACCGCCGCTTCTTGCTGTTCACGGGTACGGCAGCCTTGACGACATGGTGCGTAATTTTCTCGCGGAGAAACTGCCCCCCTCGCTGTCGTTCAAACCCGGTCCTTTGCACAGGCTGGACAAGCCGTCAAGCGGGATTGTCATTTTTTCTACAAACATAGAAGGCGCCCGTCTTTTCAGTTCGCTTATGAGGGAAAGAAAGGTGCACAAAACTTACCTTGCGATTGTTGAGGGAAAAATTGACAAAGAAGAAATTTGGGAAGACCGCCTTGCGCGTGACAGTGAAAAAAAGAAAAGTTTTGTTTCAAAGTCCGAATCTGATGACGGCAAGACGGCGATTACAAAGATAAGACCGGTTGCACAGGAAGGCAATTACAGCCTTGTTATGGCGGAAATTGTTACGGGAAGAACCCACCAGATACGCGCGCAGGCCGCGTCTCACGGACATCCGCTTGCCGGAGATCGCAAATACGGAAGTCAGCATGACAGTCATGTTGACAGTAACGGCATGGGCGGTTTTTTTCTGCACGCATGGAAAATTGAATTTTTAGAAAACAAAATTGAAGCGCCTCTTCCGTTGCAATTCAAAGAAAAAATTAAGGCTCTTTTTTCAAACGTGAATACCGATCGCTTCTCTGATTAAATCTACCAGAGTTTTTCTGTCGATATGCCTTCCACTGATACCGGGTATTTCTACAATCAACGGATAATGTCCGGAAATCTGCCAGTTAATCATGTGATCGCCAAGCCATTCGGCGGTTTCTTCGGTAACAATTAGCACCTGACAGCGCGCCGTATCCGTCACGGAGACGCCAAGCGCCGGAGTGCTGGGCACCGTAGTGCTAGGCACCGTAGTGCTAGGCGACGCAGCGCTAGGCGACGCAGCGCCTTCGGTAATATTTTTGAATACTTCAACAGCTTCGTTAGAATCTTTTACCGCCACTCCTTCAATGCCGATAAATCTAAAAGCTGTTACAAGTTCTTCATCGCCAATAAAGTAAAATTCCATTACAGGAATAAAATGAGCAGCGCTACCAGGAATCCCCAAAGACAGATACCTTCGGCAAGACCCGCATAAGGCAGGGCTTTTCCCGAAAGCTCGGCATTTTCGCTCATCGCGCCCATCGCGGCAGAACCAATGCGCGCTACAGCCATTCCGCCGGCAATGCAGGAAATACCGACAGCAAGGGCTGCGGCAAAATATTTCAATATGCCGGCATAAGATGTTTCAACAACAGTTTCCGCCGCACTATTATCCTGCGCAAAAGCCGCCATGCTAATCATCAGCATAACGCATACAAACAACACTTTTCTTTTCATAAAAAACTCCTTTAATTATTTTTGAAGCGAAACGGCGCAAACTCTACGCCTGTTTCAACAAAAAATTTGTTAAAAAACTCATAGTACTGAAGCCGCACCACCTGAATTGCAACAATCATTCCTTCAAGCACAATAATAATTATATTCCCCACTATCATTATTAAAACAGCGGTAACAGAACCCGCAATACCGGAATTAGCGATCATTTCCGAAAAACTGAACACAATAAATGAAAGCACCGCATGTGAAAGCGCAAACGCGCCGACGCGCAGGAAGCTGACAGTATTGGAAATATAGGTGGAAACAGTTTCCAGAACTTCTACAAATCCCTCCATTATAAAAGTCATAAGCCCGTGTTCCAGCACAGGCCGTTCCCTGCTTATGATACGCCAAATTACAGGACCAAAAAAGATGCAGAAAATGGGAATTAAGAGACCCAAAAAATCGAACCATTCAAAACGCCCGCCAAAAATTACGCGCAGCGCAATGAACAGAGCGTACCAGAACATTAAAAGTCCTGCAAGCCCGGTTTTAGAGAAAAAAGCCGCTTCATATTTTTTTAGTATACAGCGGTTTATAATATTGATAAGCAAACCTGCCGAGTTAAGAATTATTCCTATGGCTACAGTAAAACCAAAAAAGAAAAGCATTTTTTGCAGACTGCCTCCTTCGCTTGCCATCGGCATAATGTGCAAAATGCGGTCAACAGGGTTTCCTGTAATAGCGCCAGTTATAAATCTTGTAGGAGCGATTAACAGACTTTCTATGGTAAAAATAGAGCCGGTAAATAAACCCATGATCATCGAAGCAATACCGACAGAGATAAGAGGAGTGGAATAACTTTTAAATTTTGAAAAAACTTTAGAGCCCCTAGCGCTTGTCAAAAGCCCTGCGAGAAGCAGAATAAATCCCTGCCCGATATCGCCGAACATCAGTCCAAACAAAATTGTAAAAAAAACAGCGACAAGCGGAGTCGGGTCTATTGTTCCGTACAGAGGCGCCCCGTACGATAACACCACGCCTTCAAAACCTTTTACAAAAGTACTGTGCTTCATCGCGACAGGCACTTTTTCTTTACCTTCCTGAACCGAAGGGAGTTCTTCCGGTGAATACGCCTTTATCGCTACCCTGCCCCCGGTCAGTTTAAAAAGGTCTTTGGAAATATCAGACGCAGTTTCCGCAGGCGTCCATCCGGAAAAATGGTATAAACTTTCTGTGGCGGTGAATTTGGATTTAATCACTTCTATTGTTAAAGCCGTATTCCATGAAAGAAAAAGCTGCCGCAGATTTGGCGCTTCGCTTTGCCGTAACTGTTCTTTTTCAATATTAATAACTTCAATTTCTTTTTCAAGCCGTTTTCGGTGCTCTTCAAGGCTTACCAGCATTTCCGAAGGGACTCCGGTATTGTCTTTCGGTATTGCAACAGGCTGAAAAGAAAATTTCTTTAAAGACGAATCAAGCGCGAAACGCCCCTTTTTGGAACTTGCGGCAAGAATGCGGCCTGTTTCTCCAAGAGGGATAATTACCGCCCTGTCTCCAAGCTCTTCGCGTAACGCGCTCTGCTCTTTTGTATCAAGCCGCCCAAGGCGCAAAGTAAGGTAAGAAAGCTGTTCCAATTCCGAAAAAGGCATATTCATTTTAGAAAAAGCCTGCACCTCATTAAAAGTTTCGCGTATCTTGTTCTTTTCCTGCTCTAATTTTGTTATACGCTCTTTTAAATTTTCAATAACCGAACATATTTTTTCCGCAAGAGCTTCTTCGGCGCTGCCGGGAATGGAAAAATCTTCGCCGTCTGAAGCCGAGGCTTCAGACGAGGTTTCGGACAAAAGATCGACACCAAGAAAAACAGCTGCGCCATTCAGCCTGTCGAGGAGTCCCCGGATACGGATAATATACGCGTTGTCGCCTGTGCTGTCCGCCTCGGGAAACTGAATCGCCGCCTGTTTGCCAAGGTATTCCAAGACCATGTCCATGTCGTTTTTAAAAACAGTCATCTCGATAAATTTCATTTTGCGGGAGCGCATCATACCGATACCTCCAACAGACTGAACACTCCGGCGCTGTCCATGCCAAGAGCCAAACCTTCGGCAACACTGGTAAGCAGGTCTTCTTCAAATTGCTTGAGTTTGATGAAACAAAAGAGCGCGCTTGTCGTCATAGGTATCCTGTGAAAAGAACGCGCGGCAAGACGGTTTATGTATTGAGAAGCGGCATTTTGAAAGAAACGGGGATTTACCGACCAATGCGCGGAGGGATCTTCCGGATTGAGCAATTTTTCCCACTTCCAGCCGTTCCACGAAGAGCGCGTGTCAAGCGGAAGATCGAGTGACAAAAGCGCGTCTGCGGCAAGGGAGTGACTTTTACGCCCCTTTGCAGCTTTCGTATCTGCCGATTTAACGGCAGATACATTAATATCCAATAATTGTTTTGCCGTTTCATCAACATTCTTATTATAATAAGAACGCAGTCTGAACGCCCAAACACAGTTACGCAGGCAAATTTCATCGACAAGAATCTGCTGCGCTACTTTACGGTCTTCGGCATAAAGTTCCTGCAAACTTTTTATCAATCCAAGATAATACTGCATATCAAGTTTGGCTTCGATTTCGGTAATGTCAACACCGCCGGTAATATCCGATGCTGCAAATTCAAACTCTGTCCCGCTGACCATAGCGGTAATGTCAGGGAACGCCTGAAAACGGACAGTTTTAAAACTGCCCAAATCTGATATATGCGGAATTTTGGAGGCAAGCATCTCTTTATTGGCGGATAAATCTTCTTTATCAGAGGCGATAATATTAAGGCAGGCCTTTAAATCGCTGTATTCGTAAACTTTGAGCATATTGAGCAATAACGACGGCGGCTTATCATAAGACTCTACTATTGAAAGAATCTGGCTCACAGCGCGGTCGACAAAACGGTGTTCGAGATCGAGTAACAATTCATGGCCGGGCAGTTCCCTTTTGTCATCCGGGAAAACAAGTCTTTCCAATTCGCTTAAAGAATGAATCCCTGCAAGGGCGGAATAGTTTTTTCCGGTAAATGACTTGCTTATGATCCCGCAAGCTTTGGAGTACGCGTATGGCGCGTCACTGAGTATTGGAAACATATTCGTTAAAAAGCGCAGAAAATTTTTCCACATCGGTTTTTGCGGTGGAAATCCCGTTCCGGTAATCTTCAAGCATTTTTTGATACTGTTCTTTTATTTTTTCTTTTTCTTTTCTAAAAGCTGATTCGCGCTTTTGCGTTTCTACCCTGTAACGTTCTTCGTAAGTTTTCCGGTTGTTTTCTTCGTTCTCGTGAATACGCCGGTCGGCTTCCGCCTGTGCATCATTTACCAAAGCAGCGGCCTGCGCTTCGATTTTTAACAAATGCTCCAGCGTATTATCATTTTCCATAGTTAGTTCTCGACGGAAAGCATCTCTTCAAATTTGCGTATAACTTTGAACGCGCCCTGCGCTTCTTTCTGTGATTGCAGTTCTATTTTAAACTGAGGTATATCCACAAGCTGAGCAAGGTGTTTTAACAGCCTAAGATATTTCTCGGAATCTTCCATAGGAGAAATAAACATAAAAAGAAGATTAACCGGCTCTCCGTCCAAAGAATCGTACTGCACGCCGTTTTGGGAAATTCCCAGCACTACGCGCAGGTCTTTTACGGCCGTTGTTTTTCCGTGAGGAACGGCAATCCCCTTATGAATCCCGGTTGACATCTTCGCTTCTCTTTCCTGTATGGCCTTGAGAATCTCACCTCTGGAATTTGACTTGTCCGCCTTGCAATAATAATCTACCAGTTCCTCAAACGCCTCGTCCTTGTCTTCCGCTTCCATGTTAATTTTAATGAATTCGGGAAGTAATACATCTTGCAGAATCATTAACTACCTCCGGGTTATTGCGTATCTACCGCATCCCCGATGCCGTCTTCATTAAAAATAAAAATATCATCATCGTTAAAATTCCGAGTGGGATTCAGTTCTTCTTCCACCCAGCTTGATCCTGAATCTTCGACAGCCTGCAGTCTGCCCTCTTCTTCGACGCCGCTGCCGCTGGGAGTGCGGCTAAGAAGCGCCAGTCCCAAACTTATAATGAGAAACAGGGATCCCAGCACAGTTGTAGCGCGGGTAAGCACATTGCCCGAACGGGAGCCAAAAACCGACCCTGACCCGCCCGCGAAAATACCCCCAAGGCTATCCCCTTCTTCATTTTGGATTAATACCATCAATATAAGAAGAACAGCGATAATAACGAAGAAAACCAACAAAACAACACTTAAAATTCCCATAAACCTAACTCCAGAAAAAATTTCGATAGATAAAGGTCAATTATACCGAAAACCATATTTTTAGGCAATGCCCCTAAAACACAAAAAGCTATTCTAAATTTGAAGGTGTTTATTGAGTTGACGCATTGGTTTTTTCAGCAAGTTTGGCTTGAGTAAGGTCTAATTTTGCCCTGTTTTGCTTTATATTAAACCCTAATAATTGCCTTAAATCTGTCATTATCCTGTTTGCTTATTAAGCCATTTCCGAAAACCGCATATCGCGACCTGCCGGTGCGATGGCTCGGATAGTTTCAAATGACTTTGAAAAACCGGCTAAAAAGCCCCTTTTCTCTAAAATTTAATGAAACTTCCAAAAACTGAAATTTTGGAAAAGCTTCAGTTAAATAATAATAAACTTACATAAATAAATTGATAAATTGCCTATTATTTGCTATTACAAAACTATTATCTAATAGTTGATTTTCCTGAAAGTTGTTTATATTTCAGAAATACAGTGGTGGTGTGCGAAAAAGGTAATTTTTACGGGTAAAAAATAGTGTCAGATATTCCTCGCCGCCGACTCCTTTTTTACGGGAATTCTTAACACTGTTTTTATTTTTGATTTGTCAGTTTTTTTTGGATCTGATAAATAAATTTCATGATGTCTCCTTGTTTCAGATAAATCCTTCATTAAATTGTTGTCTGCAATAAATTTATCCATCATTTTCAATGTTTTTGGTTCATCATTATAAGAGCCAACGTGCATGCATTGAATGCACAACCCTTCCTTTATTTTTATGAACTTTGCCTTTTTTGTATCTATATTCTTCTTTTTTGCAACTTCATCACATGCCCAATTAAATACTTTTTTATCAACAAATTCAGGTAATCGTATTATTGAAATCCAGCAATATTCGGATTTATTTTGCGGGGAAAATTCCTCATTGTTTTCAAGCCACCATAAACCTTCCAATGGCGGAACAACATAATCAAAATAACCGTTTGGCGGATTTCCCATTTTGCTCATTTTTATTGTGTATTGAATTCCATACAATACCCCTAATGCTTTTTGATACTCTCCGCCTTTTACATTGGGATTACCTTTCCCTTCTACAGAAACAAAATACATTTCCGGAATATCAATTATCATTGGTTTTGTTTTTGGCAAATATAAATCTTTATATTCTTTTTTATAGTCCTTTGCGTTCGGCATCTTTTACCTCCAAAATTTGTTTTTTAAATAATACCATATAAATATGACATCCTCTGTCATATTATAAATATTTTTGGGAAATTTTTTGCGCTTTTTCTTTAATGATTTTCTGGATATGTTTTGGAGATAAGACCTCGATATATTCCCCATAAGACAGGATAGTGCCGTATACCCAGTGATCTTCGGGGAATGCCGCCGTTACGATAAAACTTCCATCCGGCTGTTTTTTGACGCGGTCAAGGCCAAATTCATCATACACTCTGTAAGCCATTTCCGGCGCTATTTTTAATTTGAGTTCTATATTATTTTTGTGTGGAGTAAATTCCGTATCTGAATATTTTTCCTGCGGTTTTCTTTCAGAAAAATGCTTTTCCGTCACCTTTATATTTTTTATCCTTGTCAGCCTGAATGTCCGTACATCCTGTTTTGTCAGGCAAAATCCCATTACATACCATGTTTTGGATTTAAACCAAAGTTGAATTGGCTCAATGCGCCGGCAGGTTTTTTCTCCGGAACTGCTGTAATAATCAAATTTGACAATACGTTTTTCCAGAATAGCTATTTTTAAATCGTTAAACAAACTATCATTACTTAAATTCCAGTTTGAAAAATCAACCTCAAGCCAGTTCACGACGCTTTTGTTGAATATCACCGAAAGTTTTTTTAAGATTTTATTTGCCTCTGCCATTTTTATGCTGGTCAGCCCATGTAAAGCGGACAGAATTTCACTCTGTTCTTGTTCGCTCAATATGGATTTATCCAGCACGAATTCAGGCAGTAAACTTATTCCGCCGCCCTTGCCTTTTTCGGTATATACCGGAATTCCCGCAAGACAAAGCGTATCAATATCACGATAAATAGTTCGCTGAGAAACGCCAAAATGCCCGGCCAAATCTTTCGCCGTAGTATTTTTTTTGTTCAACAGGAGATACATTATTTCAAATTGCCGGTACATACTTTATTTCAGCTTCACAGCCCAGATGCGTAATTCCTGAGCCGCCCAGTGGACAATTAACAGGCGCAGGCTGTTGTGAATGTTAAGTTCCGTATCAAGGACGGCTTCTGAAAAAACAGCTTTAATAACGCCGGCGGTTTTGTTAATTTCGGGAAGTTCCAAAATCCAGCGGGACAAATCCGCGCCGTCGTTTTTAGAAACATAATTACTGACCGCCTTCTGTAAATCTTCCGCACTGGAAATAAGATTTTTGATTTTTTCTTTTGAGACCCTCTTTTTTCCGCTTACAGTTGATGTAACAAATTCAAAAGCAGACTCCGCTTCGTCCATGGCAAGAGCGGTCTCAAGTGAATTGTCGGATTTATAACGAACCAGTATCTTGTAAAAAACCCGCTGGATATTCAAAATTGCGGCAATAGCCAGAATCACCTCGTCCCTAAGATACGGCGGCGGATTTTCAGTGCGAAGAATGTCAAACAAAACAGAAATTGAATCTACACAACGGTAATGACCCAATGCTTCCGCGCACATTATTTTTAATCTGGGATTTTTTGTCTGTAAAATAATTTTTTCAATTTCCGGACGGAACGACTCGTCGTTCAATTCTGCAAGCGCGATAACCGCCTCGCCCGCAAGCATATAGTCATCGGAAACCGCATGTTCACGGAGCAGAGAAACGGCGGAGGTGCAATGATGATTTCCGAGAATACGCGCGGAAATGTAAGCGGTGGTGTAAGGATTATTTACAACATCGTCAATTAACGCCTTTTGCGCCTTGTCGTTCAGTTTTTCCGTTCTTTCAAGCGCCCTTATTGCCTCCAGCCTTGTCGCAAGACGGGGAGAGCGCGCCCTTTCCAGCAGACCGTCAACTGCAAGATGGGAAGGAGTATCGTGTAACGCGCCCAGCAAAAGTTCTTCTTCATGGGAATCTTCCGCCTTGTTCAATTTATCCAAAAGGCTTATCGCGCGAAGGTCCCTAAAAGAGAAAATAACTTCAAGCGCGCCTTTTAACGGAAGCGAACCCAGGGATTTCATTTTCTTTTGCATTGCAAGGGCGACTATCGCCAGCGTAATCAAAATAATAAAAAGAATCTTAAATGAAACAAACGACGAAATCCCAAGTACGGAAAGGAAATCGAGAAGAAGACCGGCAAGAAAAGAACCGAGCGCGCCGGCGGCGCCGAATACAAAGAAATAAATAATGCCGAGATCAAGGATTTTCTCCTGCGGAATTAACGCCAAAAAATATGTCTGCGCAATTCCCTCAGAGCCAAGAAACCCGAAATTCAGCATAAAAAATAAAAAAACCAAAAATAGGATTGCGCCGGTTATGTTAGAAATTGCCGACACCGGAAGAAAGATAACAGGTATTATGCTTAAAAGGCCGATGATCACGCAGACAAGGAAAAGGGGCTTTGCACCAAGCCTGTCTACAAGGAATTTAACGCTTAAACCGGCTATCAGATAGCCCATTCCGCCAAAGACCGAGTAAAGCAGAATAAGACCGTCGTTATGCTGGAATACTTCACGGGCATAAACCACCACGAATGTTCGCGTAACGCCGGACACAAGAATAACCAAAAAGAGAATAACCATAAAATGACGAAGGCTGTCCTGCGCGAAGGCGTCTTTGAATATTGAGGCAAGACTCATCCCCTGCCTGTCCTTTTCGCTTGGAGGCTCCGGAACTTTTTTTATCACATAACCGCTGATAACTCCTGTTATAACACCTGCGCCAAGCAAAATGGAAAACAAAAAGATGGGGGGATTTGTGCCAAGCACCATGGCTAAAAGAAAACTGCTGAACATTCCAATCGCGCTGTTAATAATTTGGATTTGAGTCATATAACTGCCCCTGTCCGGGCCGCTTGCCAACTCACTTAAAACGGGATTATTCCCAATCATCCCAACTCCGCGGAAAGCGTGGAAAAGAAACACGCCCAACATGATCAATAACAACGCGGTACTCCTGTGTCCGGCATAATCAACAAAAGGAGCGGCTACAGCCAGCACCATGCAAATTGAACGAATAATCCATGTAATACTGAAAATCCCAATTATCGAAAAGCGCCTTGCAAAAATTTTTCCGAGAGGGAGCAAAAACAACGCAAGATAAAATGATGAACTTAAAAGTCCGATATATGTTGAGGACGCTCCAAGCTGGAGAGCAAAAAGGGTGATGATAACTCCTACCAGTAAATTCCACGAAATAGCATTAAAAACATTGAAATAATTGTAAACATCACGCGCTTTTCGCAGTTTGTACGGAGAAAGTGGAGCATCCATATATTTTACTTTATCAATGTAGATAAAAAAGAACAAGTCTATGGTTTGTTCTTAAATTGCAATTTCGGAATAATCTACTTATAACTCTATTGACAGTTATAAACATTCAGGGTAAAAAAAAATATGATAAAAGAAGCAATTATAAAAGCGGCAAACAGGGAAGACCTCTCTTTTGAGTGCGCTGAAGGCGTAATGAACGAAATCATGGAAGGCAAGGCCAGCGATATCCAGATGGCGGCCTACCTTGCGGCAATGTCGGTGAAGGGTGAGACCATTGACGAAATCACAGCATCCGCTACCGGAATGCGTAAGCACTGTGTCAGGATACTGCACGATATGGACGTGCTGGAAATTGTTGGAACCGGCGGAGACCATTCCAATTCTTTCAACATATCCACCACTTCGGCGCTGGTAATCTCGGCGGCGGGAATTCCCGTTGCCAAACACGGAAATCGCGCGTCATCCAGCAGAACCGGCTCGGCGGACGTGCTGGAAAGTTTAGGCGTTGACATCACTGTCCCGCCGGAGCGCAGTCTGTATCTTTTAAAGACCATCAACCTTTGTTTCCTTTACGCGCAAAACTATCATATTTCGATGAAGTATGTCGGGCCTGTCCGCAAGGAGCTGGGCATACGCACAATTTTCAATATACTCGGTCCGTTGGTAAACCCGGCAGGCGCGAAAATGGAATTGTTGGGCGTGTACGAGCCGGAACTGATAGAGCCGATGGCAAAAGTTTTGAGCAACCTTGGCGTAAAGAGCGGCATGGTTGTCTACGGACAGGACGGGCTTGATGAAATTTCGTTAAGCGCTCCGACTACGGTCTGCGAACTGCGCGACGGATTTATAAAAAGTTATGAGATAGAGCCGGAACAATTCGGAATGACCCGCTGTAAAAAAGAAGACCTGTTGGGCGGAACTCCCGCGGAAAACGCGCAAATAACAAGGAGTATTCTTACCGGCGAGAAAGGGCCAAGACGGGATGCGGTATTACTCAATTCCGCGGCGGCAATTCACATCGCGAAACCCGAAGTAAGCATGAAGGATTCAATTGCCATTGCCGCCGCCGCTATTGATTCGGGAAAGGCGGCGCAGCAGCTTAAACAATTTATAGAGTTGTCCCAGCAAAAAGAGCCGGCCTGATTGTGAAAAATCCGCCTGCCATTCTTGGGGAAATCTCTTCACAGACGGTTCTTCGCGTAGCAAAAGCGAAAGAAGCGCTTTCCCCGGAAAAGGCGTGGGCACAGGCGCTTGCGTTTGTTGAAACGGAACAGGCGCAGGCGCGCGCCCAGTCGGGCGCGAACACTCCCCTTCCCTTTGAACGCGCCATCGCTTCCCCCGGCCTTTCATTTATCTGTGAGGTGAAAAAAGCCTCTCCGTCAAAGGGCGTAATCGCGCCTGATTTTCCATGGATGGAGATTGCCAAAGATTACGAAGAAGGCGGCGCTGCCGCGATTTCTGTTCTTACGGAGCCGGATTTTTTTCTTGGCAGCGATCGTTATCTACGGGAGATTGCCGCCGCCGTGAAAATTCCCGTGCTTAGAAAAGATTTTATAATTGACGAATACCAAATTTACGAAGCGAAATTATGGGGAGCGAAAGCCGTATTGCTGATATGCGCCCTGCTTGAAAAAGAAACTCTCTCTTCATTTATTTCAGTTGCGGACAAACTGGCTCTTGACTGCCTTGTAGAAATTCACAGCGAAGCCGAAGCGCAGGAAGCCATTGCCGCCGGAGCGCGTATCATTGGGATTAACAACCGCGACCTTACCACCTTCAATGTGGATACGGGGCTTGCTTCGGATTTAAAAAAACAGATTCCCGCGGGGCTTTTGACAGTTGCAGAAAGCGGCGTTATGTCAGCTAACGATATCCGCGAAATAAAAAACTCCGGCGTTGATGCGGTTCTAATCGGCGAGAGCCTTATGCGCGCCAAAGACCGGACGCGCTTTTTGCGGGAACTTCTGTCCGCGGGGTGAAGAGAAATCTACTCCGCGGCCAATTCAATGCAGAAAAAATCCCAACGCCGTTAATCCGCCCAGTTTACGGAACTGTTGTGGAACAGGGTCATTGTTTCTCCAACGGTTGTGTTCTTGTTGCGGGAATTCGCTGCCAGCCGAACCGCCGCTCCTGTTCCGGTATTTTTTAAGTCATAGCCGAATTCATCGGTTCCGGTAACCTCATTACCGTAGATAATGCCGCAGGTGGTTGAGCCGGCATAAAAGTTCTTTTCAAAACTGCAGGAAACCCCAGAACTAATTGAGCCAAGCAATATGCCGCCTCCCTGTGTTGCGGAATTACCGCTGATAACGCCGCCCCTCATATTGAAACCGGAAATGCTTTTGCCATTGTAATAAATTCCGCCGCCGGTATTTACTACGCGATTTGCCGCCACTTTTCCGCCGCTCATAGTTATTGCGCTGTCAGCGCCTGTCACATAAACGCCACCGCCGTGTGATGTTCCTGCCAATGAAAGATCGTTATTTATAATTAGTCCATCAACGAAAGTGAATGTCCCCTCTGTATACAAACCGCCGCCATTGGCCGCATTTGTACCACTGCCAACAAAGTTACTTTCTACTTTGCCTCCGTTTAAGGTAACATTTCCTGTTGCGCATATTCCCGCGCCATAGGCTGTTAATGTCGTGGTAATACTATTTTCCAGAATACGCGCATTTTTATTTATGGTAACAGGAACATCGGAACATATTCCCCCGCCATAGGCGTTGTTGATCACCGTTATTCTGTTGTTTTGTATTAACCCTCCGTTTAAGGTTAAGGTGCCGGATGTGGGGGTTAAGCCTGATTGACCTGGCCTGATATAAATTCCGCCGCCACAGATTTTATCAGACGAATGAAAAGGATATGACGTTTCATCAAGCTCAATGGTATTGTTCGTTATACTTCCGCCATTTATCACCAGAGAATTGCCGCTGCAATAGATGCCCGCTCCTCCGACAGGATAGCCCCCACCAAATTTATTATTTCTTAGTAAAGTATTGCTGTGAATACTGCCGCTTTCTATGGTTACCAAGGTATTATAGGCGACAACACCTCCTCCATACCAGGCGGAGTTTTCATAAATCATGGTCCCATCCAGTACAGCAATGTAAGAACCGGTGGCGCCGGATTTACGAAAACTTATTCCTCCTCCGGCAAGGGCTGCGTTCTGATATATATCCCCTCCTTTTAGAAGCAGATTTCCCGCTCCATAGAAAATTCCGCCACCATAAGCCTCCGAAGAACTTCTGTTGGCAGATATTGAGTTATTATGTATGTGTCCGCCATTAAGGGTAAAAGTCCCCTCGGTATATATTCCCGCGCCAGACCCGTCATTCACTATGGTATTATACGCAACTTCACCGCCGTTCATTACAACAGTGCCGGAAGAAGATACATAAATACCAAGTCCCCTTATTTCCCGGCTGCTATCGGTAATATAACGCTCATCTCTATGGTGATCGATGGAACCGCCAAACATTTCAAAAGTCCCATTAACCGCAACGCCATGGCCGCCCGTAGAGAAATTTAATGCAGCTATTGTATTATTTCTGATGTTGCCTCCAAACAGTCTGAACAAGCCATCGGATTCTACCATAACCCCGCTTCCTGATGCATAGTTGCCGGAAGGGATATTGTTATTTTCAACAAACCCTCCGTACATTTCAAAAATACCTCTGACAACAACACCGCCGCCGCTGACCTTGCTAAATACATTTGAGGAAACAGTATTGCCCTTTATTGTTCCTCCGTACATTTTTAACAATGCGCCGCTTTCAACGGCTACGCCTCCGCCGCTGAAACTGCTGCTGTTAATGTCATTATAATTTGTATTCCCCGATATTTCCGCGCCGTCATTGACAATCAAAGTCCCCTTTGTTATCTGCAACAGAGGAACATTATTGGTACTATGCCCCGATAGTTTTATATCGCATAACACCATTGTCGGCGATGCCTGTTCCGAGCCAACCGTAAAAAGCGAGCCGTTACCTGAAAGGGTGAGAGTTTGCACATCGGCGGGATCAACGCTGCGCAGGGAAATCACCTTGCCGTTATAACCAGCGTCGGAAAGCGATATTGGAGCGTGGGAAAAATCTGCCGTTACCGTAATAAGGACATTTTTTTCCGCGCCTGTTCTGATTGAATTCAGCGCTGTATCCAGTTCCGCCGCGGTAGACACCGTATACCCCACACCTTCCGCTCCGGAGTTTTCATCCAGTTCCAGGGTAACGACTGCTTCAGAATTAATGTAAACATGGGCTATAACGGTTTTAGTTTTGGTCTGCATAATGCCGTCTTTTAGTATATACGCGGAAATAACTAGCCGGTAATTGCCGGGGAAAATAAAAAAGTGATCTTCAGCCTTTTCAAATTGCCTGAACATACTCAAAGCGCCGTTTGCCAGTGAATAAGCGGAAAGAAAACCGTATTGAAAAAAAACATCATCGGCAATGGTGAGGGAATAACGCAAGGTTCCCATCCCTTCTTCGCCCCCCGCGCTTCTCAACTGTATCGGGACATTGCTGATCTGTCCCGCGTTTATCTCAACTTCCCCGGTTCCTTCGGCAACCATTTGCGCATTGTCATTAAAACCGGAAACCGCGACAGAATAGGTTCCCTGCTGAAGCTCAACCGTTACCGAAGAGAAAGAACCGGTATCGCTCCAACATGGTAAGGTTTCTCCCTGTCTTATTATCGCATAACGGTATTCAGCAATTTCTACCGGCTCCTGCGGCATTGCGCTTCGTTCATACCGCGTACTGTCTGCGGTAACTACAAGCCGCCCTGTGCCGGGGGCAAAACTGTCCGCGGCGGCATCGTGTTCATGGATAGGACCGCCGCAGGCTGAAAAAAACAGCAAAAAAACGGCGGTTGCGGCGAACAAAAATAGATTCGGTCTGTTTTTTTTCATTGCGTTACTCCCTTACGGTTTGGCATGGATTTTTGCGGCTTGGCTGCTCCAATAAGTGGCGGCTTTGTATGTGTCAACGCTTCCGGCTGGGACATAAATAGCAACAATGTTAATCGGGAGGTAGGAATAAAAAGTGTCGCTTGCAAGTACCGGT
>JAIRUC010000212.1 GCA_031254615.1 Treponema sp.
CAAGAGTAAAAAGACCGAAGTAAACAACGGGCTGGGCAAGCCTTACTACACCCAGCGGAACAATAAAGAAAAGCCGGGCTCTGCCTGTAATGTAACGTCAATGATAATCGCGTTATGCGCCGCGGGGTGGCCGGTGGAAAATTTCGCGCCCGACGGCGAACAGCCTGAAGACGAATTGATGCGTTTTATTTTCACAGACCCGGCAACGCTAACCAAGTGGAAGCAGATTGATCCCAGAGGGGAGATTCCGCCCAACCAGTGGCACGAGGTTCTCGCCTACGGCGCTGACCGTTTCCTGAAAAAATTTGGATTTAATTCCTCTCCCGTAAAATTTCTTGACGCCGTGAGCGTGCAGGATATAACCGCCGCGATCGACGCCGGAGGCTCTGCTGTTGTAAGCGGTGTTTTCCCGCAGGAAGGAAAGGCGGCGCTCAACCACATTGTGGCCGTGGTCGGATACGGGACAGATGACAGCGGGTTTTATTTTATCGTAGACGATCCTTGGGGCGATTACCATAGCGGTTATAAAAACCAAAAGGGCAAGGGGATCAGGATGCCGCTTGAAGACTTTGACGAAATAATGAAACCCCAGCGGCTGCCAAGAAAGTGGGCGCATATTATAAGGAAATTTGAACAATGAAAAACGTACTGCGGAAACTTACGTCGGTAAAAGTGTGGATCGCCCTGTGGTCGATGGCTCTTATCACATATATTGCCGTGAAGAATTTAGTCGGCTTCAATAATCTCGCGATGCTGGCGATGGCTCCGATTATAAGCTATCTGGGCGCCAATGTCTGGGAAGATAAAATTCATCTGGACAAACTGCCGCCCGCCGGGAAAGCGGAAGGATCAGGAGATGAAAAGTAATGTTAAAAAAGTTATGCGCTTTTTTATTGTTGGCCTTTTGCTTTTTGCCGCAGGCTTTGTGTGCGGACGTTACTTTGACCGAATCCGAATACTCGGCAATCAGGCAGGAACTGCGCCGGATGTACGAGGATACGACGCGGCTTCAGAGCGAACTGAACGCGCAAAAGACGCAATCGAAGACGCTGCTCGAAACGTCAGCGGCGCTGCGGGAGCGGTTAGAATTGGCGTTGACGAAGCTGGAAGAATCACAGGGATCGCTGGAGATGTCGGATTCGGAATTGACCGCGCTCTTGACGGAACTCGCGGGCTTGCGGATGGAATACAGCGCGTTATGGGAATCATGGACGCGGCAGAAAAACGAAACGCAAAAATGGAAGAAACTGGCGGCGGCGGGATGGATTAGCGCCGGCCTGATATTGGCCGGAGGAATTTTGTGGGGAGGGCGGTAAAGTGACAGTGGATATAGTCGTGGTGATTTCGGTGGCAACGGCCATAGTAGGGTTTTTGTCGTTGTGGGTAAAAATGGGCATTGAGAAAGGCGAAAATAAAAAAGCGGCCGAACTGCTCGAACAAAAAACGAACAAGCACGAGGCGGACATCAACGAATTAAAAAACACGACTCACAACATACAACTTGACATAGCAAAGTCCATGGGAAAAATCGAGGCGAAACTCGATTCCATGGGAAAGATTGAGGCGAAGATCGATTCAATCGGAGAAAGAGTCGCCGCATTGAAGGGAGGGCGCCGTGCCGCGGAGAAGTAAGACGGAGTTGCAGGGTTTGGTCGACAAAATTGTTTACATGTATCTTAGCCAAAGCAAACGCCAGCAGGACATCGCCGACATTCTCACCGCGCAAGGCTACCATGTCAGCAAAGGCGCGGTACAGCGGACGCTGAAGAGCCACGCCAAAAGGCTGAAGGAATTAAGGGACAAACAGGATTGGGCGCAAACGCTGATAGAGGCGACCAACAAAACGCCGAGGCTGGACATTGCAGATGCAGGATTACAGATAGCGGCGCTAGAGATCGTTAAGGAAATTGAAGAGGCTGATTTGGGCGGCATTGGCGCCGAAAGGTTGGTGACCCTACTGACGCGGGTGGCGCGCGCAATGGGACTTACAGCTAACGTGGAATTAAATTTTGAGAAGGGCCGTAAACAGGGCTGGCTGGACGCGGAGAAAAAACTCAACGAAAAGGCGGTGGTGCTTGGCATCTCCGACGAGGCCATGTCCGCCATCAGAGCCGAGGTGTTCGGCCTTAAAACATGAAAGAGGAAACCAAACTTGAGGCTGCGGAAATCCTGCTACCTTACCAGAAGGCGTGGATAGAAGACAAAAGCCCGCTGAAGATATGGGAGAAAGGACGGCGCACCGGGGCTTCATGGACGGAAGCCCTCAACTCCGTCCTGGAAACGCAGGGCACAAAAGGGCAAAACACATATTATCTTTCGTATAACAAAGACATGACCCGGCAGTTTATCACGGACTGCAAATACTGGGCGGGAATTATCAACATCGCCGCGGGAGAGTTGGAAGAAGAAATCGTCAATGAAAACGGGGAATACTTTACCACGTTCCGCGTAAGATTTAAAAACGGCAAAGAGATTGTCGGTCTGTCAGGCGTCGGTTATGCGGTACGAAGTAAGCAAGGCCGCATTGTCTTTGACGAGGCGGCATTCTCCAAAGAATTTAGAGAAATCATGAAAGCCGCCATCGCTCTTTTAATATGGGGCGGTTCGTTTTCTATCATAAGTACGCATAATGGCGACGACAGTGAATTTAACATTTTTTTGAAGGACATCAGAAGCGGCAAGGAAAAAAACTGGAGCGTCCATCGCATAACGTTTAGCGAGGCGGTAAAACAGGGGCTTTATAAGCGCGTCTGTCTGCTGAAAAATGAGAAGTGGACGGCTAAGGGTGAAGCCGCGTTTGTCAAAAAAACAAGGGACGCATACAAAAGCAATGCCGAAGAAGAACTGGACGCGATTCCCTCGCGTTCGGGTTCAAAATATTTTCCGTACGGAATGCTCGCCTCTTGCGCGATTGATTCCGCAAAACTGCCAATCGTCCGGCTCAACTGTGATGACAGCTTCATGTGGGAAGCCCCGGAAAAACGGCTCAAGAAAATTAACGAATGGTTCGTGGTGGAAGTCGCTCCGCTGTTACGGAAAATTACCAATCCTTGTTTTCTGGGGCAGGACTTCGCCCGCAGCGGAAACCTGTCGGCGATATGGCTCGCGGAAGAAACGAGCAAACAAAAATTGGACAGCCGGCTTATTATCGAACTGAACAACGTGCCGTACGATCAGCAGTGGCAAATCCTGTGGCTCATAAATAAAAACTGTAATCTTGGGTACGCGGCGATAGACAGCCGCGGTAACGGGCAGGCGCTGGCGGAAGCGGCGGCGCAGCGGCTCCCATGCGGCGCGGAAATGGTAATGATAACCCGCGCGTGGTACGCCGGAATTTTCCAGCGGCTCAAAAGCAGTTTTGAAAGCCGGGAATTTATTCTGCCGGACGATCAATATATTCTTTCCGACTTTGGAATTATCACATTGAAAAACGGACAGCCGGTAGTGCCGAACGAAGAACACGCGGATCGCGAAGGCAAGGCGAAGCGCCACGGGGACGGCGCGGTCGCGGCGGCAATGTGCCTGTACGCGTGGGAAGAAGGCAGCGCGAGTGCCCCTCCTGTGATCGCCTTCAACGACTCTCGCTCTGGTAGTATGTTTTACGGGTATTGAAAATGGCTAAAAAGAAAGAAGAACTGACCACGCAAATTGTAGACATCTCCTCATCCATGCGCTCAATTATCGGTTATCTTGACGATACCAACTCATGGCTGGCGTCCGTCGGTGAGAGTCAGGAAGTGTTCACCAAGATGATGAACGATCCCAAGATAGAGTCGCTTGTTGAAAACCGCAAGGACAGGGTGCAGCTCATGTACGGCTCGATTGCCGAAAGCGGAAACGACTCCGTGGACAAGGCTTGCCGCGAACATCTTACGTTCAATTTATTATATAAACTGAACACGATTCTATTGAACGCCATCCCTTACGGAATCGCGCTGTGTGAAATTGTGTGGGAGAAAAAGGGCGGATTGTTCGCGCCGGTTGACTTTATACCCATTCCCCGGACTGCGGTTAGTTTTCCCCGAAACGGTGCGCGTGGAGTGCCACACCTGTCCGCTATAAACAAACCGTTAGACGAACCGCATAAGTTTATCATACACCGTAACAACAAAGGCGACGGCAATTTGTGGGGTACTCCCGCGCTTCGGAGCTGTTACTGGCCGTGGAAGTTCAAACAACTGGGATTCCGTTTTTGGATGCAGGCCGCCGAGCGGCTGGGAGTCCCGTCAATTCTCGCCATATTTGAAACCAAGAACGCCGAAGACGCAAAAAAGCGGTCGGAAGAGCTGGTGCAGGTTTTGCGCGGCATGAAGAGCGGGGCGTCCGGCGCGTTCGCCAACATCAAAGAGATCAAAGTTGTTGACGGGGCGATTAAGGATTTTGAAACCATCGTCAGGGTCTGCAACGAAGAAATCTCCTACGGCATTACCGCGCAGTCTTTGATGACCAGCCAAGCAGAGTACGGAACAAAGAGCCAAGGTCTGCTTCACTCGGAAACTTACAAATACACAACCACCCATGACGCGTACCTGATCATGCAATCCGATCAACTGCTGTACGATTATTTTGTAGAAGTGAATTTTCCGGGCGCTGCGGCGCCAAAGTTTGATATCGACTCGACCGATTACGCGGACTGGGAAATTATCCGCGACGCGATTGACCGGAATATCCCGGTGTCGCTGAACGCGCTGTATGAAAAGGTACACCTGCCCCGTCCCGAAAACAAAGAAGACATGTTTGTAAAACCGCAGGTGCAGTCTGACTTTTTCGCCGACAAAGACAAAAACAGTTTTTTTTTGCGGACAGGACGAAGGCAGAGCGCGTTGAAATAGAAAACTCTCGCCAACAAGACCGCATGGAAGCCCCTTACCGCTTCCGTATAACCGAAAATCTCCTGAAACGAGTTCGCACATGGCTTAACGATGCGGCGGACAAGCCGGAAATACTTGATGACGCGGCGTCAATTTTGCCGCCTGATTATGATTCAATGAACGCCATCCATGAATTATTTATGCGGAGTTCTTTAATGGGCATGGAGACCGCGCTGGCGGGAAGCCGGAAAACAAAAAAGAATTTTGCCGACACGCCGTTACTGCCGGACGCGCCGGTCAGTACGCTTCCTTTTGAGGAGGCAGTTTCATTTTTACAAACAAAAATTCCGTTAACTAAAAAAGAGTATTACGATCTTGACAACAAGCTCCGCCTTCGGGCGTTTACCGTTGGGCGACTCAACGATGTTGACGCGGTTAATCAAATGAAAGGGATATTCCGGCGCAATGTGGAACAGGGCGGCGGCCTCGGAAGTTTCTTGCGGATGACGGACGATGAAATATTAAACGGTACTGGTTTCGGCAAGGGTAACGGCGCGTATTGGGAAACTGTGTATAGGACTAACCAGACAACAATTTACAACGCGGGACGCGCCATGGCGTTTGAGGAAACGCCGCCCATCGCTCTTGAGTTTATCGGTATTGACGATGTCCGGCAATGTGATATCTGTGACAGCCTGGCTAATCCGCCGTTTATCGTGCCTTATGCTGAAAAAGAAAAAATGCGCTGGCCGCCGGTTCATCATAATTGCAGGTGTGTTGTCCGGGGAATTTATGATCAAACGGAAATAGACGAAGCGGGCGGGCCGGATAAATTATATTCAAAAAAGGACAGTGATATTAAGCCGCAAAAAGGATTCGGAGCGTACCCGCTGGACCGGGAAAGCTACTGGCGGCTTACGCCGGAAATGCTCAAGCGGGCGAGGGACTACGGCATTGACGGAGAGATCGCGGCCGCGGCCATCCAGTTGGGAATGCCGGCCTATGCGAACAAAATCATCAAGGGCGGATTTGAAACACTGTACCCGATTAACGGGACGTCGCTTGCGGAACTGCCGTCGGGCGGTTATATCCGGCGGGCAAAGACGGCAAAACCCGGTACCAGAAACGAATGGGACGATAAGGGCAGACTAATCCAAACCGATGAAACCGGCCTTGCAAAAAAAGCGGCGGATGAAGGTCATCAGATTTTCTTTATGCCGAAAGACATAAGGGTAATAAGCCCGGATGCGATAATTGATGGTCATACGGCGGAGATTAAACACGTTTTCAAAGTTTCAAATAATTCCATTGATGACGCAATAAGGCGGGCGAGAAATCAGGGAGCGACATTAGTTCTAATGGAAGTTACACCCAACTATACTCAAGCGGAAATAACCCGCCAAGTTAAAAACCGATTGAGGAACAGTGAGCACTTGCAAACAGTATTAGTCTCATGGGGTGATAGGTTTCTACATTTTTATAAATAAAACAGCCCTGTCATTGACCTATCCTTATAGTGGGGAGAAGTTTCACAGGACTGCCGGTTAAAACAATCCCGTCATCGGCCTCTCCCCACAATAAGGACAGATTTAACAGGGCTATCGGTTTGAACAATCCCGTCATCGACCCCCTCTACTTCAGAGAGGTTAACGGAACTGCTCATTACTTAAATATGGCTCAATTTTTAAGAAAAGTCAAGGAAGAATTTACAAAAAGGCTGTAAGGCGGGAAAACCGCCCTCCATACCATCCTATAAAATCCCTGTGGTTAAAAAATTCAACGCTATTCAACACCCCCTCCACAGTATCCCTGTCTCATTTTACCTTTTGCACAAAACCGGCTCGCCAGAGGGCTGTTTTTTAATTTGTCCCCATTGCTGGAAACGGCTC